>JABDHA010000016.1 GCA_013285705.1 Acidobacteriota bacterium | reverse complement strand
ATCGGGATCATGACTATCCCGGTGGCTCGGCATGCAGGCGCGCGTCACATCGTGATCACCGATGTAAATCCTTTTCGCCTGGAACTGGCGCGCAAAATGGGCGCTACTCTCGCCGTGACTACTCAGGAAACGCCTCTCGCAGAGGTCCAAAAGCAGCTCAATATGCGGGAAGGTTTCGATGTGGGACTGGAGATGTCCGGCAATTCTGCCGCCATGCAGGAGATGGTTGCAAACATGAGTCATGGAGCAAAGATCGCCATGCTCGGAATTCCAGCGAAGCCGATGCCGATCGATTGGCGAGCGGTAATCTTCAACATGTTGACCATCAAAGGAATCTACGGACGAGAGATGTACGAGACCTGGTACAAGATGACGGTCATGATCGAGTCGGGGGTAGACATTTCACCCATCATCACTCATCGATTCAGCTACCGGGACTTTCAAGAGGGATTCGATGCGATGATCTCGGGTCAGACCGGCAAAGTTATTCTGGACTGGACCCACGTTAGCTGAGACTCGCGAGAAATGGAGATTCGGTAAGTTGTCAGAACCTTGGCTGCCCGCGCGGATCTCGGTTGGCGCAAAAACGCCAATCCGCCGATCCACTGGTTTCCGACCCTACTCAAATACCAGGTTTAATTCCCATTTGCCGACTTCTAAGGGCGAATGCGAGCATTCCAATGTTGCCCGAGAAAGATGAATTTATTCGATCAACGATCCGCGGATAAAGCACTCTCGTCTAACTCCCTCTGCATCGTAGACGTTAAAATCCGCAAGGGCCCCAGGTACCAGAGACTCTGGAAGACCAAGCATTCTTGCCGGGTTTATCGACGCTAACCGAACAGCTGTATGCAACTCCGCACGAGCAGTTTTACTAAGGTTGGACACGGCTCTGTCGAGAGCGATCACGCTACCTGCCAGCACTCCCGTATCTGTTCGACATGCGTCTCCCTCAACGTGCACGACAGTTTCACCTGTCATGTATTTGCCGTTCGGCATGCCGGCGGCCGATAGGCAGTCCGTGATCAAGATTGCGCGCTCTTGTCCCTTCGCCTTTAACCATAAGCGCACCGCCTCCGGAGCAACGTGATAGCCATCGCAGATCAGATCTGCATACAGATCTTCCTGATCGAGAACAACTCCGAGGATGCCGGGTTCGCGATGATCAAATGCGCGCATTGCATTAAAGGTGTGTGTCGCCGACACAATGCCGCTCTTTATGCCTGCGATCGCTTCCGCTCGCGTAGCCATCGAATGTCCCATCGAAGAACGGATACCCAGAGCCGTTGCGTGCTTGATGGTCTCAAGCGCTCCGGGCAGCTCCGGTGCAATCGTCATCAGACGAATATTGCCGCGTGCGGCTTCCCAAAGCTGGTCCAGAAGCTCCGGCGAAGGCGATAGCAGATGCTCCGCAGAATGCATGCCACGCTTGGCATGCGAAAGGAAGGGGCCCTCTATGTGGATGCCAGCTGCTTGTGACGTTCCTGCAATTGGATCCGCATGGATGTAATCCGCCATCCTCTCCAGTGCGAGCATTGTGGCGTCCAGCGACGCTGTGACCGTAGTCGGAAGAAATCTGCTCACACCCACGCGGGCCAGAGAATGAGCGATATCCTCAAAGCCTTCATGAAAAGCATTCATCACATCCTGGCCAGCAATACCGTGGAAATGAATATCAAGGAGGCCAGGTGTGAGTGTCCGGTCTGGAAAGTCATAGTCGATATGTGCAGTCTGTTGCGCAGACCGCGTGCTGATTTCAAGAATGTGCTCGCCCTCGATGGTCACTATCGGGTCCGCCATGATGCCAGACGGAGTCACCAGCATTTTTGCTGCAATTCGCTTCACTGAAATGTGCAACCTCGATTCTGCTCTCGGGAAACGGACGAACACGTTTGGTAGAGCCCGAACGATTTCGCTGCTGGACGCGACGGCGACACCACGGCCAACGGGTACATGCAGGAGCTACCGGAGAGCGTGGTGGAGATGGTCGGCACTGTACACGAAATGCCCATGAAGGGTGGACCGAGGGAAGCTCGTTCCGAAGCGGAAGTTGCGCGTTTGCTACCAAACGCTACCAAACTCTTCTGAGTCTATTTCTCTAAGTAGTTGATTCTATGGTGGGCGCAGCAGGATTCGAACCTACGACTTCCACCGTGTGAAGGTGGCACTCTACCGCTGAGTTATGCGCCCCGAGGCAGCGGACTAGAAATCAGACTATCATTTGCTGCGCTGACTGCCAAACTCCATGCCAGCTGCTCGAATAGAATCAAAACGAAATCCGCTCCGTTTCTCAAGGTGCTTTCGGCATCTATTTACAATCAGATGGATAGAGGTTCATGGTCGACCGCAATCCAGCAGAGTTTCCGGAGCATCGCCCCAGCCACGAGACACACGCGGGTCAGGGAGACTTGGATCCGCTTGACGAAGAACCGGACGAAACGCTGGAAGACGCCTCAGAAATCACATCTTTTCCGCAACCTGAAGACGGATTCCGTGTTCGAGAGGATATGGCGACCATTGCCCTAGACCGACCGCTGTTAAAGGGTGTCCGGACGGAAGCTGTACAGAGTGCCCGAGTTGACGACTGGAGCGCTTTGACCGATGCGGAGATCATGCTGCGGGTGCGCGAGGGGGATGATCAGGGCTTCAATTATCTGATTGAGAAGTACCGTAAGCCCATCATCCACTTCATGTTCCGCATGGTGCACAATCAGGCTGTTGCCGAGGAATTGGCGCAGGAAGTTTTTTTGCGAGTCTATCGCTCTCGCCAGACCTATCGTGCGGAGGCGCGGTTTACGACGTGGCTTTACCGCATTGCCACGAATCTGGGCGTGAACCATGCCAGGGACACGAAGCACGAACGGGCGGCTCAGAATGTGTATCTGGACCAGCCCGATCCGGAGACGGGAACGACGCCGGATGTAGCGGACATGACGCCATCTGTGGAGCACGACCTGGTCCGCGATGAGCGGATGCGGGCCATTCGCCAGCATGTGATGGCGCTGCCGGAGCGGCAGAAGATGGCGGTGTTGATGCATAAGTATCAGGGAATGGACTATAAGCAGATCGGCGATGTTTTGAAGTTGAGCGAGTCTGCTACCAAGTCATTGCTCTTTCGCGCGTACCAGACGCTGCGCGAGAGGCTGAAGTATTTTGTTTAATCAGTAAAGAGGGAATTATGATCTGCCGGAAAGTTAAAGCGAACCTTGAGAACCTGCTCTTTGATCCAGAGTCGGTCCCGGCTGATGTGCGCAGTCATGTCAAGGAATGCACGGCCTGCAGCCAGGAACTGGCTTCGCTCGAAGCAACGATGAGCTTGATGGACGAGTGGGCGGCTCCCGAGCCGACGCCTTACTTCGATTCCAAGCTGGCGGTGCGGCTGCGTGAGGAGCAGCGGTCCGAGCCAGCGGGTCTTCTGGAGCGCATGCGCGCGCGGGTGCTCTTTGGCAGCAATGTGCATCTGCGTCCGATCGCGGTTGGCGCTCTGGCGCTTTTGATTATTATTGGTGGGGGCACTTATGCCGGCTTGATGACATCGCATCCTGCTACTCCGGTAAAGACCTCGGCAACCATCGAAGACCTGAAGTCCCTGGATGACAATGCGCAGGTTTTTCAACAGTTGAACGCACTCGACCAGAACGCTCAGGACGATAGCGACAACTCATCGAACGACCTTTAATAAGCAGTGACATGATGAAGAGCCGCGCAAAGACCACGAGACGTTCAGCAGATGGCCGCAGAGCGCGCAAACAAAAGACAAGCCTTGGAAACGACAACGATGCAAGCCCATGGACAGCATACGATGATGAACCGCAACAAGCGCAGTGTGCGCGCGGTATGGTCAGCCGTGTGCGGGCTTGCTTTAAGCCTCTCCCCACTCCCGGTCTTCGCCGGACAGCACGGGGCGCATCCCGCTCCGCCACCTCCGCATATGTCCGCGCCGCGTCCGACTCCTCAGGTCCACCAGCAGCAGCCACGGCCGCAATCAGTACCGCAACAGCAGTTTCATCCGCAGCCCGGGCAGGGCGCAGCGCCGCGCTATAACGGGCAACCGCAGAATCGTCCGGGGCAGCAGGGGCATTTGCCTGAGTGGCTGAATAATCACCAGAACCTGACACCGAAGCAGCAGGAAGATGCTCTGCGCCGGGAGCCAGGCTTCAACCGTCTGCCGCAGGATCAGCAGCAGCGGCTGGTGAACCGGCTGCAAACCCTGAACAGCAAGCCGCCACAAGAGCGCCAGCGCATCCTGCAGCGGAACGAGATGTTCGAGCATTTGAGCCCCGAGCAAAAAGCTGGAGTACGCGGGGCGTCGCAGTCTTTCCACCAGATGCCGCCTGACCGTCAGGGCGAGATGCGTCGCGCCTTTCAGGACCTGCGCGGCATTCCTCCTGAACAGCGGCTGTCCATTCTGAACTCGGCTCGTTTTCAGCACCAGTTTTCGCCGTCGGAGCGGACTGTGCTCGGGAATCTGCTTTCCGTCGAACCGTATCAACCGCGCTGAGGCTGTACTTTTTTGACCGTGATTCACCCTGACCCCTCCCCAGGGGTATTTTTCGTAAATTATTCCAAAATCAATGGGTTAGCTGCATTTCAACTGCGGTCCAGATGCATTGCTGACCTTTGTTTGAATCGTTGAGATCGTTCGCTCGGATCAGGATGACATGGGTGCCGTGGCCGGTCGGACTACGAATGAGGACTGGGGAATGAAGCGCTGGGCAACGATGTCCTGGCGCTCATTTGTAAATAAAAGCCCGCCTTTGACGGCGGGCTTTCCCTGAACCTCTTATTCCAGTTTAGCAATTCAGGGCGTAATTCCATGCCAATGATCGTGGCAACGAATTTCTCTATTCGGAGATTCTATTATTTTTCATTCGGGGAAGTTGTTCCTGCCCGGCTTCGCATCACCTGCGATCACTAAAACCTCGTATTGATTGCACCGCCGATCCTACAGGCTTGGTGTAACTCACTTTTGTATTGTTATAAGCGAGCACACCATGCGCTGTGGCGCTGCATAGGGGCAGCAATCTCTCAACCCAGTGCTGACCGATTCTATGCAGACCGTACATGGCCAGGATTTCGCCACTCGTCTCTAATACCGAGAGACTGACCTGCCCACTCCAGCCGTACTTCGCCAAGGGTCTTGCAAAGGGATCGCCCTCCTGAAGGCCGTGACTGATGAAGCGCTGTGTGGTGACTGCGTCCGCGGTCTGACTTAGCGCGTTTCCGTAGATGAGAAAAACATTGGATGTGCCGAGGAAAGGATGCGCATTCTTTGGGTCGTATGTCGGCGGCTTCCACATGATCGTTTTGCCGAGTCACACATATTAGACACCGGCCGTGGGCTGGAGATTGTTGGTCCAGGAGGCGGTAATATGGGGCGTCACAAGGTCGCTCACCTCGGCTCGCACGTGAATCTGGGCAGATGGCGAGTACCCGAATCCAGCGCCTACGTTGCTTATGAACTGGGTGCGGTGTCCATATGCAAACGTAATCGTGGAACTTGTAGGAAAAAAGGCTTGGATTATCACGTGGTTCCACATCAAAGCGCCCGGTTGCGCTTTGAGGAAAAATCCATAGTTTTTCGCTCTCATTTCAGCCCGGGAGCCGAGTAGAAACTCCGACGCGCGTCCCCCCGCGATATTAGTAGACCCGTTGCTGACACCCGGCGTCACATTCACGTTCGCGTCGAGAGCAAAATAACGATTCAGATTCATGGCTGCGCCAAGCCCTAAGCCAAAGAAGGTAAATAGCAGTCCTTTTGGCCGCTGCATTCCGTGCGGATGTCAGACACGCCCCTGCCGACATCAAACCGTCTGATGCTGGCATCGGGTTGCTGTGGCGCGGTTGCTGGAGCAGGATGATCCTGGCTCCAGAGAAGAGGCACAATGACATGCAAGGCACAAAGAGCGAAGAACCTGGTAGGCCGCACATCCAGAGGATAGCGAAACTATGCTCACTGGCAGATCTAAATTTCGAAGAAAGGAGAATCTGCTTCCTAAAAACAGGGATTGCGATAAGAACACTCCGGTTGGAGGGCCGCTGCTTGGCGAACTTGCTCAAAGGCAGACTTCGCAGGCGCTACGCCATTCTTGGCAGCCAGCCGTTGTCGAGTCCTACGAAGAGTCGACCTCTTGAAGGCCGAATCGACGTTGCGGAGTGCACTTGAGCTGTGTACCGTTACGATGCGATGGTATTTGCGGATCTCGATCTATCACGACGACTGGAGCGTGCCGAAGGACAGGCGTGCCTCGAGTTTGCTGAGGCACGCTCCAGTCTCTATCCGGACAGTGGGGCCACCTGGATAGAGTCCGCAGGTGCATATGCCGTCTTCGACGGAGTTGACTCTCCGGTCACACAAAGCTTTGGGCTGGGACTCTCGGAGCCGTTGCGTCCGGTTTCGTTGGACAGGATTGAGAGCTTTTTTCTCGAGCGCGGGGCAGGCGTTGTGCATGAAGTAAGCCCCTTGGCAGGCATCGAGACGATTGACTTACTGTGCAGACGCGGGTACCGTCCGATCGAACTCAGCAGCGTGATCTACCGGTCTGTGGAACGACCTGTCAAGAAAGACTATGGCGCGGCGGTCGCTGTGCGGGTGGCTGGTGTTGAAGATGCGCCACTATGGGCGAGCATCAGCGCGCGGGGATGGGCGCACGAACATCCGGAGCTGCGAGATTTTCTTGAACACTTCGGCGCAGTCGCATTTGCACGCGAGCAAAGTGTGAATTTCATTGCAGAGTTGGATGGTGAACCCGGAGCCGCGGGCACGCTGTGTCTCCATGACGGGGTTGCACTGTTCGGAGGGGCATCGACGATTCCGGAGATGCGTGGGCGTGGACTGCAGACAGCCCTCCTCGAATCCCGGATGAGCTATGCCGCTGACCGGGGCTACGAACTAGCCATGATGGTGACTGAAGCGGGCAGTCAGTCTCAACGCAATGCCGAACGCAAGAATTTTCGGATTGCCTACACACGCACGAAGTGGCGGCTGTACCGATCTTGACATCTCAGAAAACGGTTGAGGGGTGACCCCAGCCACCACAGGTCAGATTGAAGTTATCGAGGGCCAGACTTTTCAGGAGATTCGGCGGCTTCTGAGAAATCGGTTCAACAGATACAGGTGGCGATTTGCTCAAGAAGATGCAAGATCCGACAGCTCACTGAGTGAATTGTCTGGTTATCACAAACCAGAATTACTGATCATGGAGGCCCTAACTGGCGAGGAGAGGTCTTCCGAGGATCCTCGCCAAAAAGGAGAGTTAGATCGTGCGATCGAAGAGTTGCTGTTGGTAGCTCTTGACCCAGTCTTCCGACGAAGGAGGAAAAATGTTGAGAAACTTCCCCTCGCGGGAAGGGATTACTTCTACCATCTTTGCGATCATGTCGTTTGGATCGAGTCTCCCCTCTGGTACGCCGAGCAGACTGTCGACCACTTTCTTGAAGGCGTCGCGCTTGATAAAGTTCACGTCATCGTTGAGCCAGCGTAGACCGGCTTCCACCACAGTTTCGTTGAAACCGGTAAGGTAGGGTCCTGGATTGATCGTTTGCACCTGAATTCCGAAGGGTTTCAGTTCCTCGTACATCGCTTCAGCGATCGATTGCACGGCATGCTTGCTCGCGGCATATGCGGGAATGGGCGGGACCGTGAGAAGTCCAACCACTGAGGAGACGAAGACCACCTTCCCGTGAATCCCCGCAGCTACCCAATTCCTCACCACGCGCTGCGTAAAATCCAAAGCCGAGAAAACATTCGTTTCGAAATTCTTCCGTACCAGATCAACGGGGATTTCCGACATGGGTCCTCCCTCGCCGATGCCGGCGTTATTCACCAGAATGTCGAACTTCAATTTGAGCGTGTGTGCCACATCGTAAGGGTCGAGCAGGTCGAGCTTCTCGACTTTCAGTGTTTGGAGCCCGAGTGAGCGAGCCTTTTCCCGCATAGCTGTCACTTGTGGCCAGGTCTGAACAACTGCTATTACGCTGTGTCCTTTTTGCGCCAGTCCGAGAGCGGTTCCTTCACCAAATCCGGAGCCTGCTCCCGTGATGAGTATCTCCTGCATGTGAGTGATCTCCCTTTCTTGTAGTTAAGTTTTCAATGCTGATTCACCGCTTTGAGCGACTGCATAATCTTGAGCCACTTGTCCACCGGACACGCCGATGCTCCCGATGATTTGCCCATCGACGGACTTAAGGGGGATTCCACCGGCAAACGTTATGAGGTTGCCATTGGAGAGCTCAATTCCATGTGCATCTGCCCCTGCTTTGCTGTAGTTGTCGAGGTTTTGCGTCTCCATTTCGAAGAGGGCGGATGTCTTCGCCTTCTTAATGGCCACATCGATCACTCCAAGCCATGCTCCATCCATGCGATGAAATGTTTTCAGGTGGCCACCCGAATCGAGGATTGCGATGCAAACTGAAATTCTGAGTTCGCGCGCCTTGAGGATGGAAGCCTTCAAGACGCGTTCCGCTTGCTCCGCCGTAATTTGCATGCTCTTTGCTCCTTTGGGGTCAACTAGACAACTCGGCGACCATAATAACAAGGGAGGCGGATATGGGGTGTCAACTTGAAATCCTTTTCGGCACTCGTGCATTCGCGCACGGTAAATGCAAGGATAGCCAGTTTGATCTTCAACGAGCGGCAGAGTATTCACTTTGTAAAGATAGTTCTCGACCTGCAGTTTGCTACTATAGCTGCTAAATCGGAATTGTGGGTCACACTGTTCAGGGGATTCGGCTCGGCCCCTGCCAATCGCATCACTCAGTTGGAATAGACTATGCAATCTTGCGATCTCATATCATGCCTGAAATCCATACGTGTTTTAGATGGTCTTGATGACCATGAATATGCCTGGATTGCAGAAAACGGGGTGCATAAACATGCTAACCCTGGTGAGGCCATATTTCGCGAGGGCGATCCTGCAACGGTCATGTTCTTCGTGCTTTCCGGAGAAGTTCATATGCGACATGATCGCGCAGCCAGGCAATCTCTTGTCATTGGGCGCTCGGCACAAGTCACTGGCTTACTGCCGTTCTCACGTATGAAGTTTTATACCGGCACTGCCCTCGCGGTCGACACGGTATGCGTGATCGAGATCGTTCATTCCTCATTCGAGGAGATGCTGAACGCAATCCCAACCATGGGCCGTCGTTGCGTTGCGGTTCTTCTGGACCGAGCCCGCGAGGTGACACGTATAGAGCAGCAGGAAGAAAAGCTCACTGCTCTGGGGAAACTAGCTGGAAATCTATCCCATGAGTTAAATAATCCCGCTTCAGCGGCGAAAAGTTCGGCAACAAATCTGCTGCGTGAATTGGAGCGTCAGAAGCTACTACGGCGCACACTTTACCAAGGCGGGTTCTCGCTGGCCGAACTCGATTTCATGCATCAGTGGCAAGAAGAGCTCTCCGCAAGAGCCGTCGTCCCATCACCGCTGGACGACATTGACCGCGAAGATGCCTTGACGGCCTGGTTTGAGAAGGCAGGGTTCAAGGAAGACTCATGGGAGGTTATACCCGATTTGTTCGAGGGCGGGGTGTTAGTCGAAGACCTGGAACGCATCCAGAAGCAATTGGGAGCGGCACACCTCATGCCTGTCCTGCGAATCGTCTCGTCATCGTTGCGCGTAAAAAAGATGGGCAGCACTATCTCGTCTGCAGCGGATCGTATCTTCGAACTCAGCCGCGCTGTCAAAGACTATGCCTACATGGACCAGGCGCCCATCCAGGATGTAGACCTCAGTGTAGCGTTGGAAAATACTTTGACCATGTTACGTCCACGTTTATCGAGCATAACTGTGAATGTTGACGTGGCTCGAGACCTGCCTCTTGTATCGGCGTATGGATCCGAATTGAATCAAGTGTGGATGGCCCTGCTCGAAAATGCCGTTGATTCGATCGTCGAATACGCGCCCTCCAAAGGTTGCATTGATGTACGTGTCAACAAGTCCGGCGAATCGGTCCTGGTGGAAGTCTGGGACAATGGGCATGGAATTCCAGCATCCATACACGACAGGATTTTTGAACCATTCTTCACCACCCGACCACCTGGCAAGTGTCTCGGTCTCGGACTGGACGCTGCGCAAAGAATCGCAAAGAAACACGGCGGTTATATTCGCATCCAACGTTGCGATCCAGGCGCGACTTGCATACTCGTAAGCTTGCCGATCGAGCGCCCGCATCTGTATTGACCTATTCTGTAATCACTTTGTCGGCCCACTCCACGAGAGAAACAAAGATTGCGGGATTTCCGTACTTGGCTCCGTAGTTGCTGAGATCGGGCTCGGTGACGCCACGAGCCCGGGAGCAGGCGCCACAGGCATAAATCGGAATGTGCCTGGCGGCGAGTTTGTCCAGTGTCTCGGACACCTTCGGCCAACCCACGGGCGTGACGGCCTCGGCCACAACTTTGCGCATCAGAACGACCGCTTCTCCAAGAAGAAAGATCTGCACCTCGTGTCCCGCCTCAGCGAGGGCGAGTCCGTGCGAAAACGGAAATGCCGCCTTGGTCGGGTCGTCCGAGCCCCAGGCGCTCTTCATCATGATCTTGAGCGGTTTGTGGGCTTGACCTTGTACTTGCGCCTGCACGCCGTCCGCTGCGGCCATCGCGAGGAGTGGTAAACCGGCAAGGCGGGAGAGGAAAAAGCGACGAGGCTCCATAGAGTGCGCTCCGAAGATCGTTGAGTCAACGGTTTTAGCTTGTGCATGAGAACAACAAGAACAGTCTGCTCATGCTGCTTCACCTGTGCCCGTAATCCGTGAAAACATAATCTCTTGTCTTCACTTTCGTGTGGCACGTGAACCCGCACTTCGCGTCGTTCCCCTGCGGCGGCTTGTCCGTTAAGTTGCCGAGCCTGAACGTACCGGACGCGGCATCATACTCGAAGACGCCGTAACCCCATCCGCCGCTGTCCGCGAACCTCTTGCTGTCCTTCACCATGAGATCGACGTCATGCTGGGGGCCGGGCACCGTCGGCGCACCGGGTTCACTGACATCCACTTTCGCGGTCCAATGGACCTTCGCCATCTTGGCGCCATCGGGAAAGGGCTTGCCGTTACCGGGAATGCCCGCCTTATAGGCGTCGATCATCACAGGATTCCCGAGGATCGCAGCGACCGCACCTCCGTTATGGCTGATGGAGATCACCGGCCAGCCTTCGTATCCTCTGAACTCGGAGAACGCGAGACCATTCGGTACTTTGAGGGTGTACTTGTCCTGCGTGGAAGTGGCGGTTTGTGCCTGTGACGGGCCGCCGGCTGTGGAGGCGGAGGCAGCGTTGAGGTGGGGCAGGTTGTGGATGTAACGCGTAAGCTTCCAGGTGTCGTTATCGGAGATGCTCGACTTCCAGGCAGGCATGCCTGTGAGGCGAACTCCGTTCTGTATGATCCAAAACAGTTCCGCATCGCTCCAGTGCTGCACGTGAGCTGAGGTCAGGTCCATGGCAGGCGGCGACATGTTGCGCCCGATGTTCGTGTCACCGCGCGCTTCCGCACCGTGGCATTGGGCGCAAGAGCCAAGAAACACTTCCTGGCCCTGGCTCACGATCTCAGCCGTCTCAGGCAGAGGGTTCTTCATCTTCCCGGCTTCCAATGGAATGGTAACGTCTTTCGCCGCGTTGGCCAGGCTGGTTTCTTCCTGCGAAGGTTGTTTGCCCGCTGTGCAGCCTTGAAGCAAAGCGCCGAGCATTGCACTGATCACGCCAAGCATCAGCTTGTGTTTTAGCGACGACAGACCCACAGATTCCCTCATACGCTCAGGCATGATGTGTTTTCCTTCACAAAGAAAGTTTTCTAGGCCCGATCCAGCGTGTGTCACCCCTTGGAAGCTTCTGATATCTCTGGAACTAGAATGCGGCGGTCGTCTATTTTTACTCCTGCGCTCATATTTTGGGAAGACGACCTTTCACTTGGTGGCTCTTGGCGATAACGGTAAGGTACTGCTGAAGAAGAAATTCAGCCAGAGGTAGTTGATTCGATCAGTCTTAAAGCGAAAATACCCCGCTTTATTCCGCGCGCAGTGCCTCTACGGGATTCACCGATGCGGCGCGGCGGGCTGGGATGTAGCTGGCCAGCAGCGCCGATAATCCGAGGAGAAGAGCGACGGCGGCGAGTGTAGGCACGTCCCAGGAATGGACGCCGAAGAGGAGCTTGCCCATCAGCGCGGTGACGGCGATGGAGCCGGCGAGTCCGGCGACGATGCCGAGAGCGATCAGCCAGCTCGCTTCTTTCAAGATGAGCTGATAGACGGAGCTGCGCTGTGCGCCGAGGGCCATACGCACTCCGATTTCGCGTGTGCGCTGGCTGACGGAGTAGGCGATGACTCCGTAGAGGCCGACTACGCTGAGCAGGAGCGCGAGAGTTGCGAAGCCGCCGACCAGCCAGGCAGACGAGCGGTGCAGGTAGGCGGTTTCTGAGTCGCTGATTTGCTGCAGCATGGTCACTTCATTGCGGACGCCGATGTTGGGGTCAATGTCGTGGACAGCCTTGACGAGTGTCGGGAGCACGGATTTGGGGTCTTGCGCGGTGCGAACGACGATGGTGAAGCTGTCGTCTGTGGATTGCGTAAAGGGGTAGTAGACGGCTGGCCGGATTTCCTGGTCGAGTCCGCCTTCGCGGATGTCGTCGACGACGCCGACAATCTGCCGCATCGATTTTGGTGAGAGCTCCGTGTCGCCGATCATTTTCCCGATGGGGTCTTCGCCGGGGAAGAACTGTTTCGCCAGAGTCTGGTTGATGATGATGACCGGAGCTGACGATGCGTCGTCGGATTCGGTGAAGAGGCGTCCACGCATCAATCTGGCTTGAATGGTCTTGAAGTAGTCCGTGCTTATTTCTCGTTCCGGCGCATCGTTGTGCTCGCCGTGATAAGGATGACCCTGAACGCGGAACCATGTTGTATTGCAGTTGCACTGCACGGGGGCCATGCTGGTGTGGCTGACGGAGACGACGCCGGGCATGCCGGCAATGCGGGCTGTGATCCGCTGTGAGAGCGCAATGGCCTGCGGAGCTTTTGCATAATTCGCATCGGGCGCGGCGATTTCGAGCGTGGCGAGGCGGTCAGGGTTGAAATTCAGCTCTACGTGGAGCAGGCGGTAGAAGCTCTTGCCGAGCAGTCCGGCACCGGCGAGAAGCACCACGGCGATGGCGAGCTCTAAAGCCACAAGGTTTGACCCGAGGCGCTTCCAAGTGGTTCCGGCGGAGCTGCGACCGCCTTCGGCGAGGTCTTCACGGAGGTTCGATACGGACAGGCGCAGGGACGGCGTGATGGAAAAGATGGCGGCGGCGAACAGGGCAAGAACAGCGGCGAAGGCGAGCACGCGCGGATTGAAACCAATGTTTTGCAGATAGGGCATCTGCCCCAGCATGTCTTCGGGAATGAGCTTGAGCAGCAGATGGATGACTCCGTAGGCCGCTGCCAGGCCGGAGACGATGGAGGCTGCGACGAGCACCAGTCCTTCCGTGATGAACTGGCGCACGAGCCGGCCGGGCGATGCGCCGAGCGCTCCGCGGACGGCCATTTCGCGCTTACGATTTTCCGCGCGGACGAGGAGCAGGCTGGAGACGTTGACGCAGGCGATGAGGAGCAGCAGGCCTGCTCCGGATAAGAGGACGAGCAGGATGGGGCGGATATCACCGACGATGGCTTCACTCAAAGGCATGACGAGCGCGCCCTGTCCAAGATTGGAGCCGGGATATTGTTTTTCAAGCTGCGCGGCGATCGATTTCATGTTGGCCAGTGCGGTTGGGACGGCGACTCCGTCGTTGAGCCGGGCGAGGCCGTAGAGATTGTGGCAGCTACGCCGCTTTTCGCAGCTGGTTGGATCGTGCAGGGTTGTCCAGAACTCGGTGGCGCCACGCGGGGCGAAGTGGAACTCGCGCGGCAAGACGCCGATGATGACGTAGGCCGCGTCATCGAGGGTTACGGACTGGCCGACGATGTCCTGTCTGCCGCCGAAGCGCTTCTGCCACGCGCTATAGGTCAGCAGCATGGTGCGGGGCGCGCTGGGAGTATCGTCGCCGTCGTTGAAGATGCGTCCGAGAGCGGGCGTTACGCCGAGCGTGTGAAAGAAACCGCCGGCCACGCGAGCACCGGGAATGGGTTGCACTCCCGCTGCACCCTTCCACAGATAATTGGCCGAGGTCCAGGCGTCGAAGGAGCTGAAGACCTTGTTGTCTTTTTTCCAGTCGAGATAGTCCTGGAAGGAAAGATTGCAGCGGGGGCAGAATGTGGAGGTTTCGTAAACGCCAACCAGGCGGGATGGATTCTGATAGGGCAGAGGCTTGATCAGAGCCGCGTCCACGAACGAAAAGATGGCAACGCTGGCGGCTATGCCGAGGGTCAGCACCAGGATGGCGACGCTGGCGAAACCGGGATTCTTGTGTAGCTGGCGGAGGGCGAAGCGGAAGTCCTGCCAGACGCTTTCCATGCGGAAGCCGACGACTTCGTGGGCTCTGTCTTTGAGCAGCGGATCATTGCCGAATTGACGGCTGGCCGCCTGTCGCGCTGTGGTTGCAGGCAAGCCTTCGGATTGCAGGTCCTGTTGTGCCTGTTCGCGGTGGAAGGCCATTTCTTCTTCGAGTTCACGGTTGAATGTGTCGCGACTCAACAGGATGCGCAGTTTACGAAGGAGGAGCGTAATGGCTTGCATAGCTTGTCCCTGCCTGTTTTTAAGAGATACGGTCCGCGTGGGGACTGGGTTCCCTATATCTACGATCTGATTCGTAGATATAGATTACCTATGGATAGGGTGTCAACGGTGGAAAAACAGATGGATTTTGGGCGCTACTGAAAGAGGTGAGGCACGAATCGGCTCGTGTTGGTTGTGACGTATCCATCGGACTCGCGGATACCGATGCCTGCTGGTTCACCATCGATGAGCCAGCTACCGACTACGGCGCGGATGCTGTTGCTTGCAGCCAGGTCGGCATATTGCTGGAAGACAAATTTGCCATCTGCATAGTTGCCGCGTGTCGACTCCATGGTGATGCCGCTGATGGAGACAGTAATATTGGCGCCTTCGCGTCCGAGCAGGGGCTTGCGCACGTAGGACTGCAGATCGCAAGGTCCGTTGAGAAATGCAGGCAGAAGGAGCTCATGATCCGGGAATAGCTCCCATAGGATTGCGAGCAGGGCCTTGTTCGACCAAAGCATCTTCCAGATTGGCTCGATCCATTGCATTTGCTGCATGGAATGGAGAGCATGTGGGCCGAATTCATCACGTAGCAGCGTCTCCCATGGATATAGCTTGAAGATAGTACGCATGGGCTGTTTGCCGAGGTCGACAAACTGACTGTCTGCTGCCTTCCAACCGATGTCGTGCATTGCTATGGCTGCGCTGCGAAGACTGGCCTGATTTGCGGTGTCGCGTAGATATTCAATGGTCATGCGATCTTCCTCCACGGGCTCGTAGCCGAAGTAGACGGGCTGAGACACATAAGGATGAAGGTCGCGCCATTTGGCAATGAGTTTCTCGTGGATGGAGTTGAACTGGTCGGCTTTAGGAAAGCAGTCCTGCAGCCAGTACCACTGCGTAATCGCTGCTTCGACGAGCGAAGTTGGCGTATCGGCGTTGTATTCCAGAAGTTTTAGATGGCGGCCATCGAAGGCCAGGTCCATGCGTCCATAGAGCGCGGGTGGCTCCTGCCGCCATGTTTCGATGATGTGCGGAACAGCTGCTTCGGGAATGCACATCTCAGCAAAGCGGTTCTTTTCGAGGATGTGATCGCCTGCGGCGAGACAGAGGCGTTGGAGTTCGCTGGTTGCCGCCTCTATGCGGTCTACTTCAGCGGCGGACAGTTCCCAATAAGCAGATTCATCCCATAAGGACTGCCATCGATCGAATGATAGGTGAGCCCGGTCTGTTCGACGCGCCTTCGCCAGTCGGAGCGTGGCTGGGTGGTATGACGACGCATTATTCGCCCCCGCCTTCGCCGCCGCCACCCTCTCCTCCACCTTCGCCACTACCAGCATGGCCGAATCCGCCACGGCCAACGCCTTCTTCGCCGGAGACGACTTTTGCTCCCGCTTCCGGCTCCGGGCTGCCGCCGACAACCGTGTCGCCATTACGGCCCCCGCTCGCTCCACCATAAATATAGTGATAGCCACCTCCACCACCGCCGGTGGAATGCTCCTGGCAGTCGAAATCAGGAACGATATGCCCTTGTGTATCCACGCAATTCCGGACTTCTACGGGGCGGTTGTCGCAGGCCGTTGTGGAAAGTGCCAGGGCTGTGAGCAGGGTGAGAGAGACGTCTTTCGATCGGCGCATGACGAAGGTGACACGATGGTGCCTGAGACTTTTCTGGATTGCAAGATAAAGGTATTTCGGCCGGGGCGCCGGTGTATAACCGAGGACTGTGGATCGCTTATAAACCTGTTGGCTTACTGGTGTAGCAGATTTTTGGCGATGAAGAGGGCGTTGGCGGGTCGCTCGGCGAGGCGGCGCATGAAGTAGGGGTACCACTCGGTGCCGAAGGGGACGTAGACGCGCATGTTGAAACCGTCGTGGACGAGGGATTTCTGCAGGTCGCGGCGGACGCCGTAGAGCATCTGGAACTCGAAGGTTTTGGGGTCGATGTTGCGCTCGCGGACGAAGGCTTTGGTGGCTGCGATCATCTGCTCGTCGTGCGTGGCGATGCCGTGGTAGACGCCGCTCAAGAGTAGTTGCCGGGTGAGCTTGACGTAGTTTGCGTCTACGTCCTTCTTTTCCGGAAAGGCGAGGTTTGCCGGTTCCTGGTAAGCGCCTTTACAGAGGCGGATGCGGATGCCATCGCCGGTCAAGGCGCGGATGTCGTTGTCGCTGCGATAGAGATAGGCCTGGATGACGATGCCGACATGTCCGCGATTAGCGGGGATGGCATGCAGGCGACGGACCATATCGATGGTGGCCTGAGTGTAAGCGCTGCCCTCCATGTCGACGCGGACGAAGGTGTTGGCGGCGACGGCGTGCTGGACGAGGCCGGCTACGATCTCCTCGGCCAGGCCGGGATCGAGATCCATGCCCATCTGGGTGAGCTTTACGCTGATATTGGCGTTCAGGCTGCGGGTCTGGATGGCGTCGAGCAGGCGGTGGTAGATGTCGGCGGAGTGGCGGGCCTCTTCGGGGGTCGAGACATTTTCGCCCAGGCTGTCCAGGGTGGAAGCGATGCCGGAGCGTTGCAGGGATTCGGCGGAGCCGAGGACCTCGTCGAGAGTCATGCCGGCGACGAAGCGGGAGGACATCTTACGGCCCATGGCCGACCGTTCGGAGAAGCTTCGCAGGGTTGCATTGCGGGAAAGGGCGATAAACGTGGAGCGCAGGATGGGCATAACTTCCTTGAAAATGGCGAACCTTCCATTTTCGCATAGAGGGTGGCGGTCAAGGGACACGGTTTTTCAGACTGGCTGAATGGTGGTTTCCAGTAAGTTTTTCATGGTAACCATGAATATTGCGTGTAACTGTTACCTTTTCGAGTAACTACTTCACGAATCGTCGCATCTGAAGAATGTAGGTCAGAGAAGAGCTGTGGCTGGGAATTTGCTCCCAGTAATCGATGCGGAAAATGACAGAAAGTTGGGAAAGCACCTGAACGGAAGGAAGAACCGTTGCAGGCGCAGTGGAGGGATCCTATGATGAACAACTGCGCGAATCCTATGTGTGCCAAACCGCTGCATTATCTCCGAGAGGGACGTGTTTTCGTCTTCGATGTGCAAAATGGTGCAGCTGTTGGCGGAGATGAAAAGATGAGCCATCATCTTGAGCACTTCTGGCTGTGCGGCCAGTGTTCGCTCCAATTCCAGGTAGTCCATGAATACGCTACCGGAGTCCGGCTGGTGCCGCGACGGACGGGCGGCATGCGGGCGGTTCCGGATAATACTTTAGAGGAACGGAAGAAGGTTATTTCCACCGCCCTGGCTTCTTGACGCTCCTGTCGCCGGGTTCCGAAAATGCAAAGCGCCCTCTATGAGGGCGCTTTTGTCTTGCAACCGATTACTTAATTCTTGGCGGCGGGGATTTGTGGTGAAAGCACTTCTACGGGCTTGTTGTAAGCGCCTGTCAGGGCGTTCCAGCGGATAAAGACAATCTCTTCCAGCATTTTCAGCCCGTCTCTGAGGTAGCTGATGCGGGAGCGCTCGTCATGTCCCCAGGTGACGGGAACTTCGCGGATGGAGTAGCCCCGCTTCAAGGCGATAAAGAGTATTTCGGGATCGAAGCCCCACCGCTCGATGCGCTGCAATTGAAAGACTGCCTGAGCGGCCTGCCGTTTGAACGCCTTGAAGCCGCATTGCGTGTCGGCGAAGGGCAGACCCATGACCATTCTTGTAATGGCGTTGAAGCAGCGGCCGAAAAACTGGCGGTAAAGCGGCTGCTGGATGGTTTGCCGCTTGCGCTCGAGCCAGCGTGAGCCGATGGCGATGTCGGCGCCTTCATGAATGGCGGTGAAGAGCATCTCGGCCTCTTCCATAGGCGCGGAGAGATCGGCATCGGTGAACATGACGATTTCGCCAGAAGCCTGCAGCATGCCGTTGCGCACGCTGTATCCCTTACCGTGATTTCCGGGGTTGTTAATCAGCCGGACAATCGGATCCTGGGCGGCATAGCCCTGGATGATGGCGGCGGTGTTGTCGGTGGAGCCGTCGTTGACGACCAGAACCTCGGCGTTCCAGCCGAAGCGGTGAACACAGTCGAGCACCCGTTCCAGTGTTTCCCCTATGCGAGCGCTCTCGTTAAATGCCGGAATGACGATGCTGTAATCGAGACTCACTCTAGGGTAACCATTGCTGTCTTAAGAAACTTCTTTCAACCTATCATATAGACACCATTCGATGGCGCGAGGACTCGCTAACCTGTGGGTCAGTTTGAAATAACGATCCCCCGGCGGCTGAAACCACGCTGATGTACCGATTTCTGCGAGGGCTTAACGCCCTCGCCAATCTCTTTCAAGTCTTACAGCGATTGCAAAGACTGCGAACAGGCGTCAGGCAGCCTGTTCGCAGTTCACCATCCAAGGAATTCCGAAACGGTCTGTCAGCATCCCGAAACCCGGCGACCAGAAAGTGGATGCGAACGGCATAAATACTTGGCCCCCCTGCGCTAACTCATCGAAAACGCGCTTGCCTTCGGATACGCTCTTGAACGTCAGCGATACGGAGAACCCCTGAGGCTTCTTGCCTCCCGGCGGTCCATCGGCTCCCATGATTGCCTGGTCGCCTACCGACAAGTGGGCGTGCATGATTCGTTTGGGGTCCACCCCTGGCATTTGCGCCTTGGCCTCGGGCGGCATGGCTTCATGGGTAAACAGGCTTTCGATTTTTCCGCCAAGACAGCGTTCATAAAACTTGAAGGCTGCCTCGCACTCTCCATCGAACGACAGATATGGATTGATTTGCATGGGTTTTTCCTTTCCGATGAGGTTTGGATTTGTTAGTTGAATCAGTTTCTGGGGGACTTTCAGGCCGAATCGCGAAACTTTGGAAGAAGCGGCGTTGGATCGCGACCCCGCCATCGCCACGGAGGGAAAGCTAGCAAATTTCACTTGCGAAAAACAAGCAAGATTGTTTGATCGGACAGAACGATATTTGCTGCGTTACAGATGATGGGTAAAAGCACACTTACCCGTTGAGGTGCTGCAAGTGCTACACTCGCCGCTATGGCTGACGAAAAACGCCGTTCGGCATGGTTCTGGGTGTTCTTAGGCGGCGGGCTTTTTATTGCATTCATTGCGGTGGTGAGCCTGCTTGGTTATGTCGCGGTGCAGGCAATCGGGGGCAACACCACGTTTGGCGACAGCATCGGTGTGATCGATGTCGAGGGTGTGATTCTGGCCGCGGATAAAACGGTCGATCAGCTGAGGAAGTTCGATCAGGATGATTCGATCAAAGCGATTATCCTGCATATTGACTCGCCGGGCGGAGGCGCTGCCGCTTCGCAGGAGATTTATGGGGAAGTGCGGCATATCCGCGATGAGAAGAAAAAGCCGATCATCGCGTCGATAGAGAGCGTGGGAGCCAGTGGCGCATACTATATTGCTTCCGGCGCCAACAAAATCTATGCAAACGATGCCAGCATCGTCGGTTCGATTGGCGTCATTATGGAGTGGACCAATTACGGGGATTTGTTGAAATGGGCCAAGCTGAAGCCCGAGGTCCTGAAAGCCGGGTCGTTGAAGGATGCCGGTTCACCGACGCGTGAGATGACTCCCGAAGAGCGGGCCTACTTTCAAAGTCTTGTCGATAATATGCACACTCAATTCATACGCGATGTGGCTGCGGGACGCGGGATAGGCGCAGAGAAGCTGACTCCTCTGGCGACCGGGCAGGTCTGGACGGGGCAGCAGGCACTCCCCCTGCATCTAATTGATAAACAAGGCGGTTTTCGCGATGCATTGCTGGATACGGCAAAGCAGGTCGGCATTTCCGGAGAGCCAAATGTGGTAAAACCGGCGAAAAAAGGGCGATCTGTTCTGGATCTGGTGACCTCGGACGCGGACGATTTGTGGCCGAATCCATCGAAGTTGCTGGAAAAACATGCCGGGTTCTATTTTCTTTGGAGATAATGGTTAAATTTGTTGCATCTATTATGTTTAACAGGCGTAACCTAGAGTCTGCCATTCACTTACCGGGCAGCGGCGACGCGAACAGATATTCTGGAGCAAACTTGCCATGACCAAAGCAGATTTAGTGGAGGAAGTGACCCAACTCGGCGACCTGACGCGACGCGATGGAGAAGTGATCGTAGATACAATTTTCGATTCCGTGATCCACGCGCTCAAAACAGGCGACAAGATAGAGATTCGTGGTTTCGGCAGCTTCCGTATCCGGCAGCGTAAACCGCGAATCGGTCGTAATCCCAAGACGGGCGCCAAGGTCGAGGTTCCGGCCAAACGCGTTCCTTATTTCAAGCCCAGCAAAGAATTACGAGATTTAGTGAACCCCAAAGAGGCATCCCCGGCGGATTCTCATCCCGCCTCCAGTCCGGAGCAGCATTCGGCCTAACAGATTCAACATTAGTAAACAGAAGAGGCATGGATTATCTCCATGCCTCTTTTTATTTCCGGATGCCGATGACGGAGAGGCTGCGCCCGGTGAAGCCATGGTCGGCGCGATGCGAAAAATAGCGATCGGTGCGGCAGCTGGTGCAATCGCCTTGAACAAAGATGTTTTCCGCACTGAGGCCGGCATCGAGCAGCTGGCGGCGATTGGCTTCAACGAGGTCGAGATGAAGACTGGGACCAAGATTGCTGTGGCCGGGCGCACGCGCGGTGAGAAACAGCATCGGATATTTTTCTTTGACCGGGTCCGAGTCGAAGACCTCCGAAAATAATTCCGCTGCATAGGCGAATTGCGATTCGAATTCCGATCGCACCTCTTCACCCACCGCATAGCAGCACTGCGCGATGCCGGGACCAATGGCTGCAACCAGATCTTCAGGGCGGCTGTTAAATTCGAGACGCATGCGGCCCACGCCGTGTTCGACAATGCGCTTGAGCGTTCCGCGCCAGCCTGCATGGAATGCCGCTACCGCACGCTGTTTGCGATCGGCGATGAGAACGGGGATGCAATCTGCTGTTTGGATGCCTAACAGAATGCCTCGTTCCTTTGTCATCATGCCGTCAGCCTCATGGCGCGCTTCCTCGCCAGTATCGGCTTTGCTGACGACCTGGTTGATCGAAGAGTGAATCTGCTTGAGCGTGACGAGTGCGGGCATCGTTTTTGCTTCACCTGCGACTGCGCCGATGAACAGCCGGCGGTTCGCGAGGACGGTTTCGCGAGGGTCGGATGCGGTGAAACCAAGGTTGAGTTCGCCAGCACGCTGGTCTGGACGGTAGACCGACGTTTTGCCGCCCGTGCGCGTACTGAAGCCGTGGAGCAGCCATGGAAGCTCTGACCAGGCAGGCACTCTTATCACTTCAAGCTTCGTTTTTGCACTCTTGCGCCGTCTCTGTTCTGTCTGTTCTGGCGGTGCAGCAAGCTTCCGGGAAGCGGAACGATTTTCTGAAGAAGATGGCATGCCACTTCATTTTAGCGGTGGAATGGGGAGCAGAAAGCATGAGGGCCCGCTTTCCAGCGGGCCCGCTTCAGAGGCAGTAAAGGAAGGGAAGCCAAAAGGGTAGTGTGACTGAGGGTCCGCATGCGTCGCGGACAATTCAAGAGTGATACTCCATAAAGGTGAGGTACTAAGTTGAAGTTGCCTCTAGTGTTGCTAAATATGAGTGCATGTCTTGCGCCAAAGTTGCCTCGCCGTTCTTTTAATTTTTTCAGGTGACGAACGAGCCCTAAATGATTGATCGCAAATGAAAAATGTCAGGTAATCATCCGGTAGATATCTTTGGTCTACGTACCGTTGAGCAGAGAGGCTGTGACCAAATTTGAGTAAAAACATACCAATCGCGTGCAGGAATTCCTACTTTTTCATCCACGCTGCTTCATGCGGTGTCTCGGCAGGAAGAATGCCTCTGCGTCGCGCGGACTTGAGGGCGTGTGTCAATCTTGCCATCTCCGCGCCCAGCACTTTACGGCCGAAGCGGGTAATGCGGTAGTAGCGGCGGCGCTCATCGTCGGAGAGCCCGGATTCTTCAACCAGGGCGGCGCGGATCATACGGTCCAGCGAGCCGTAGAGCGTGCCCGGGCCCATGCGGAGGCTGCCGCCCTCAGCCTCCGCAACTTCTTTCATGATCGCGTAGCCGTGTTTTTCGGCTGAAGAGAGCGAAAGAAGAATCGAAAAGACGACGGGGCTGAGGGGAAGCAGCGAATCCGGAGGGGGTTCGGCAGGAGCTTTTCGTGGCATGTGTCACTCTATATCTGTTACGGATATATCTGCAAGAGGAATATTCAGATGAGCGTCGGATTGAGGCAAAGATGCAGGGAGCGGGGAAGGGGACTGGCCAGCAGGTAAAATAAGGAAGCGAGTTTCAAGCCTAAGGATCTCTCACACATGTCCAGCAGCACGCCGGTGCTCAAAAGCTACACTGCGATCTGGCAGGCTCCCAATCCGCATGAACGTGAGTGGATTGAGGAGATCTTCGGGCCGTTTTTCAAGGAGCAGGTCACCGACGGCAAGCATGAGCTGGTGCTGGACAATGCGATCCTGTTCGATGCATTCGTCTACTGCAACGATGTGAAGTATTATGAGCAGTTTCGCGGCAAGAACGCCTTCCTTGTCCATTTTCTGGATGAAAATTTCGAGGGGCTTTACGAGGAGATTTACCGGAACTTTCTCGGCGTCTTCCGCTGCCACTGGTCGAATGTCTTCAATGCGAAATATGTGAGAAAGATGCCGCTCGGCTATTCGAATGGAATGGGGCGCGCGGGACGAGCGATTGAGCCTGCCAGCACGCGGAAGTATGTGTGGTCGTTTGCCGGGCAGATTGCCAAATCGTCGCGGCCTGATATGGTGAAGGCACTTTTGCCGGTCAAGCCATACTTTCTTTCTGGAACAGACGACATTTCCGGACTGACGTTTCTGAGCCGTGAGGACCGCGAGCCGAAGCTGCTGACGCCATCGGATTTCTCCGACCTGCTGCTGCAGTCGACGTTCTCGCCGTGTCCGATGGGCAATGTGCAGCTGGAGTGTTTCCGGCTTTATGAGGCGCTCGAATGCGGGTCGATCCCGATTGTCGAAAAACGTCTCACGATGGATTATTTTCGCGAGCTGCTGGGCGAGCATCCGATTCCGACGGTGCGATCATGGCCGGAGGCGCGCACGTTTATCCAGCAGATGCTGGGCAATGCGGGAGAGATCGATGCCTTGCAGGAGCGCTGCCTCTCGTGGTGGGATGGCTACAAACAGAGCTACCGCGAGCAGGTGATTGAGTTCGTCAGCAGGCGTGCTGCCGATCCCGAGCCGGTGCAGGGGCCGATTATGGGTAAGGCGTATTCGATTCCGGGATGGAGGGCTGTCGAACTGCTCCGGCATCACGATGCGAATGCCGTGATGCGGCGCGTGCGGAAGCAGGTGACTCGGGTGTTGCGCCAGGGTAAGTTGCGTGTGGCGCATCGTCCGGGCGCGAAGTGAGTGTGCGATTCGAGCCAGCAGGTTTGCCCGGAGAAAAAAAGCAGATCCTTCCACTTCCTCTTCGTTGCACTCAGAGTCCGTGTCAGGATGACAGCCGGATGAATACGAACCTGCATTGAGCAGAAAAAGAAACGCCGCGATTCAAGATCGCGGCGTTTCTTTTTCTGAGGTTAATGCTTGCTTAGACCAGCGCTTCGGCCTTGAGGCCTACCTTGTCATACCAGGAGTGCGCGGCCTTGAGGGCGTTGTTGACGTTCTCGATGTTCTTCACGCCTTCGGTGTTGAGCCACTCTTCAAATGCCTTGGCGCCCTGCTTGGCGTAGACGGGGATGCCGTCCTTCCAGGTTGCGCGGCCGCAGAGCACGCCGTTGAAGGTGGTTCCACTTTCGGCTGCGAGCTCCAGCGTTTCAATGAAGACCGGGTTCGAGACGCCAGCCGAGAGATAGATGAATGGCTTGTGCGTGGAGGAAGCGGCGGTGCGGAAGTGCTCAAGCGCTTCGCCGCGGGTGTAGGCGGCTTCCCCTTTGAAGGCTCGTGTCCCGGAAACGAACTCCATCTGGATAGGCACTTCGACCTTCAGAACGTCGACGCCGTAGCGCTCCTTGCCGAACTCTTCCATCGATCCGGTCACGACGTCGGGTTTGCGTTTGGCATAGCCGATGCTCTTCTCGCCCTCGTCGTGCACATCGTAGCCCACGGTTTCGAGGAAGAAGGGAATGTCGTGCGCGCGGCACTCGTCGCCGATGCGCTCGACCCAGGCATGCTTGAGGTCGTTGACTGCGGACTTCTCGAAGGGCGAGTAATAGAGCAGGATCTTGATGCAGTCTGCGCCCGCTTCTTTCAGGCGGCGCACCGACCATACGTCGAGCAGATCGGGAAGGCGGCCAGGCGTCGCGGCGTCGTAGCCGGTCTTCTCATAGGCGAGCAGAAGGCCCTTGCCGTTGCGCTTCTTCGATGCGGGAAGGCCGAACTCGGGGTCGAGCAGGATGGCCGAGGCGTGCCTGGTCAGGACGTCGGTGACAAGGATCTTGAACTCTTCGAGCGCCGAATCGGGCATTTCAGCGACGCCCTTTTCCTTCGCCAGCGATTTCTTGAGCGAGCCGCGCTGGTCCATGGCGGCGGCGGCGATGACGCCGCGTTTATCCGAGACTGATTTCAGTCCGGCAAGTTTTCCGGGGGTGAGATTCGTCGACATCGTAATTCTCCTGCTCTTTCGGATCGGTTTCTGTTCGATTAGGTTACGAAAATTTCTCGGTTCCGTTTCACGGATGATTTTAACTCAGGACGCAGAACAGGGCACAGGTGGCCCATTTCTTGTGAATGCTCTGCCGGTTCAGGCTATTCGTAGCGGATAGCCTTGACCGGGTCCAATCCTGCTGCTCGGCGCGCGGGGAGCCAGCAGGCAAAGAGGCCGACCAGTGTCAGCAATGCGGCGACGATGATAAAGACAGCGGGGCTCGATGGGGAGACGTTGATGTGCAGGCCTGCCATGAGGCGCATGGCGGGCAGGGCCGCGGCGACGCCAAGAACGAGTCCCGCGCCGATTTGCCAGAGGCCACGCGCCATCACCAGGGTGACGATGTTGCGCGCGTTCGCGCCCAGAGCCATGCGCACGCCAATCTCCTGCGTGCGGTCGTTGGTTTGCTGCGCGATGACGGCGTAGATGCCCACTGCAGCCATGAGCAGCGCGATGAGCGCGAAGCCTGCAAACAGCTTGCTGAAGAGATGGAGATACCACAGCTGGTGCTCGATTGCCTGAGGCAAAGTGTACACATCGCGCAGCGGCAGGTCCGGATCAAGGTCCTGCAGGGCAGCGCGCACTGCTGTGATCGGATTGGCGCTGGAGCGAACGAGCAGGGCTATGCCATTCCATCCTTCCTGGCGGAAGGGCACAAAGAGCAACGGCTTAGGATCTTTCTCGTCGAGCTCCTGGACAATGTTTGCTGAGATGCCAATGACGGTGATCCAATCGCCTGGCTTGTTCTTGTCGTCGTAGAAGCGGAATCGCCTTCCGATTGCAGACTGATTCGGCCAGAAGTGTTGGGCGCACTCGCGAGTCAGGATGGCCGACTTATGATCGGCCGTGCCATCGGTCTCATTGAAATCGCGGCCCAGCAGGATGGGTAGATTGATCGCGTCAAAGTAGCCGGGAGACTGGACGACGAAGGATACCGACGGGCGGTGCGCCGGATTGTCGACGGTGGAATGCTCGATCTCGATCTGTGATGCACCGGCTCCGAGTCCGGGCAGGTTTGACCCCAGCGCTACGCGGGTGACGCCGGGAATCGCTTTGAGACGAGGCAAGAGCTGATCGTAGAAACGCTGGCGCGCGTCGGGGTCTTTGTAGCGATCTTCAGGGAAGTCAATGCGCGCGGTCATGAGTTGATCGGCGGGCACAGATCGATTGGCGGAGAGATTTTTGAGCAGGCTGTGCACAAACACTCCGGCTCCGGTGAGCAGCACAAGGGTGAGAGCGAACTGGAAGATCACAAGCAAGCCTGAGAGACTGCCACCACGATGCTTGCCTACGCTGCGAGCGCCTTCTTTTAGCACTTCGTTCAGGTCGACCCGCGAAGAGCGCAAGGCCGGAGCTGTGCCGAACAACAGGCCGCTGAAGATGCAGAGGGCGGCGAAGTAGCCGAAGACGGTGTAGTCCAGCGTGAACTGCACCCAATAGGGTTTACCGACGTTCTGCGTGGAAAGATCGAACCAGTGAACTCCAAGCATGGCCAGCGCCAGACCGAGTACACCACCGAGGATGCTGAGCAGCATGCTTTCGATCAGCAGCTGACGGATGACTCGCCACCGCGATGCGCCGAGTGCCGAGCGGATGGAAATCTCGCGCTGACGGGCCAGGGAGCGGCTCAGCATCATGTTGGCGACATTGGCGCACGCAATGAGCAGCACAAATCCCACGGCGGCCAGCATGAGCAGAAAGACCAGGCGGATGCCTCCGCCGTTATACCGTTGCTGGAAGGTTTCGACGGATACGCCGATGTCCTTGTCGGTGTCGGGATACTGCGTGGCAAGACGGCGGGCGATTTCATTCAGCTCGACGCTGGCGTGGGTCATGGTGATGCCGGGTTTGAGCATGCCAAAGAGCTGAAGCGGGCGATTGGCGCGTTTTTCCAGATCTGCCGTGGGAACCAGCGGCATCCACATGTCTACATTGGTGGGGAACTTGAACCCTTTGGGCATCACCCCAATGATGGTGGCCGGTTTTTCGTTTACGCGTACCTGGCGGCCAACCACGCTGGGAGAGCTGCTATAACGGTCCTGCCAGACGCCATATCCGAGAAGAAGAACAGGCTCGGCTCCGGGCTTGTCGTCGCTGGGTAGAAATCCACGGCCGAGAATGGGCCGGATGTGCAGCATCTCGAAGATGCCCGACGATGCGTGCTCCATTTGATAGGTCTGCGGAGGATTGCCGCGCTCGCTCAGGACGCCCTCTTCGTCGCTTGCGGCTTCCAGCGCGGCAAAAGAAGAGGCCTGGGTGCGGTAATCGCGAAAGTCCGGATACGACACGCGTATCGCGTCATCACTTTGCGAGGCGTTGCGATTGCGGATGGCCACCAGATGCGCGCCGCCGGGAACCGGCACCGGCTTGAACAACGCTGCATTGATCAGCGTAAAGACCATCGTGTTGAGGCCGATGCCCAAGGCCAGCGTCGCCACCACAGCGGCTGAGAACCAGCGATGGGAGAGGATTACGCGCAGGGCGAACCGCAGGTCGTGTGCCATGAGGCGGGATACGAAAGAAAGCGGCGAGTGGTTCCGGCGATTGTCCGCTGATTGCCTTCGCATCCACCTCGCCGTGGGCTCGACTCGGGGCTTCTTACACCCGGTTACTTCGCATCTTTCAATACCGTGCGTTGCGCTTCCAGCAGCTGCTCGATGCCGCTGCTCGCATAATCCATCATTTGCAGCATGCGGTCGCGGGCGAATGGAGTGCGTTCGGCGGTTGCCTGCACTTCGACGAGGCCGCTGTCTTCGGTCATGACGACGTTCATGTCGACTTCGGCCTGTGAATCTTCTTCGTATGCGAGATCGAGCAGTACCGTGTCTTCGACGACGCCGACGCTCGTGGCGGCGACCAGCTGCTGGAGCGGCGACTTTGGCAGCGCTCCGGTTGAGACCATGCGGTTGAGCGCGATGCCGAGCGCGGCGCAGGCTCCGGTGATGGCCGCGGTGCGGGTGCCTCCGTCGGCCTGGAGCACGTCGCAGTCGAGGATAATGGTGCGCTCGCCCAGCTCCTTCATGTCGACGACGGCGCGCAGGGAGCGACCGATGAGGCGCTGGATCTCGTGGGTGCGTCCTCCAACCTTTCCGCGTTCGGATTCGCGGGCGGTACGGGTGAGCGTGGCGCGGGGAAGCATGCCGTATTCGGCGGTGACCCAGCCGCGGCCGCTGTTGCGCAGCCAGGACGGTACGCCCTGTTCGATGGTGGCATTACAGAGTACGCGCGTGTTTCCCAGCTCGATGAGGACGGAACCCTCCGCGACGGCGACGTAATGAGGGGTCAAGCGGATGGGGCGTAGCGCGTCGGCGGCGCGACCTGCGGAACGGAAGAAGGTGTTTGACTTGTCTGGCATCGCTTCATTGTAAGCAAGTTGCCGGGGACGGGTGCCGGTTGCAGCGGCCGGGTAGCGCCTGGGACCGAATCGGGAATGCATGAAAGGAGTTCCCGAAATGATACTGCGACGTAAGTGATAGAGGCTAAAGAGCATGCTTAGACACGTGCGATGAATTGTTCCATTTCGGGAAAGCAGAAGCACCATTCCGGACGCGGCTCTATTCTTTGAATTCAGAGCAAGTAACACGCAATCAATGACTTCCGTAAGTTACCCGGTTTTGGCACGTAACGTGTACTAAGAGCTTGCAACAACATTTTGTTGTCAACGAGAGAAGCCACAATGTCCACACCTGCGAAAGCTCAGCTACGACGTTCGACTGCGCGGACCATGCCCTTCACCCCTAAAAGCTTTGGCAAGGCGCTGATTGCGGGCAAGAATGCGACGCGCAAGAATTCAACAGGCAAGGAGCCGCTGGCCGCGATCGCGCATGATACCCGCAACGTGGTGGCCGCTTTGCGGCTTTATTGCGATCTGCTGGCTGAGCCGGGAGTGTTGTCCGAAGGGCATCAGCATTATGCCGCGGAGCTGCAGGCAATTGCCGCCGCGAGCTCGGGGCTGGTGGAGCAACTGGCTGCGCTTGGCCTTCCGTCTCAGTCGGGAGTGTCGCCGGCTAGCGCGACTCCACCGGTGAAGATGTCTGGCGCTTCTGCTTATATCGACGATCTGACGCTAGCGGTGCGCCGGCTGGAAGGACCGCTGGCGACGATGGCCGGCGAGAAGATCGACCTTCACGTGGAAACCCTGCCGTGTCCGGGGCGTGTTCGCCTGTCGCAGGAAAGTCTGACTCGCATCCTCATCAACATTACGCGCAATGCCGCCGAAGCTATGCAGCAGGGCGGATGCATCCGCATCACCTTGCAGCAGGGCGACGGCGGCAATTTTTTGGATCGTCGCAGAGTATCGGCAACATCGCCGCGTACGGTTCTGCTATGCGTGCAGGATTCGGGGCCAGGTGTTCCGGAGAGACAGATGCCGCATCTCTTTGAAGCTGGATTTACGACCAAAGGATTAGATGATGCGGCGCACTCGGCGAGCGCACACCGCGGACTGGGATTGAGCATTGTGCGTCATCTGGCGGAGAGCGCGGGAGGATGTGTGCGGGCCATTTCGGTTGCAGGGCGGGGCGCTCGCTTCGAGGTGGAGTTACCTCTGATTTTCCGCACACGGTCAAATAACGGCTTTGTTGCTGACTTTACGGAAAGGGCAAACATAGAATGCTAAGCACTGCTCCAATGATGAATATTTCTGCCTACCCGCAAATTGGGGAACACGCGGCCCAGGGAAACCTTGCACAGGGAAACCGGGCCCGGATGAGTGTTCTCGTTGTGGACGAAGACGCCGCGGTGCGTGATGCCTGCTGCGAAATCGCCGAGAAACATGGCTTTCTACCGCATGGCGTTCCGGGTATCACCGCTGCCCGTGAACTGTTGCGGGGAAACAGCATCGATATTGTTCTGCTTGACCTGAAGGGATCGGCCTCGTCCGGTCTGGAACTGCTCGACGAGGTGAAGACACTCCATCCGGAGACCGCGATCATTGTGATGACGGCGTATGCCACGGTGACGTCGGCGGTCGAAGCGATGCGTACGGGTGCGACCGACTATCTCACCAAGCCGTTTGCCCTCGACGAGCTGGCAACGGTGCTGGAGCGCGCATCGGAGCGGCGGACGCTTGACCTGGCCAGCCGCCGGCTGCGCGAGAAGCTGCGCACGCAGCAGGGACTGGGCAATATCATCGGGCGCAGCGCGGAGATGGACAAGATTTACCGCATCCTGTCGAAGGTGGCCTTTACCTCGCACCCGGTTTTGATCCTGGGCGAGAGCGGAACGGGCAAAGAGTTGATCGCGCGCTCGATTCACGTGAACGGACCGAATGCGACGAAGCCTTTTATTCCGGTTGATTGCAGCTCTCTGGTGCCGACGCTGGTCGAGAGCGAACTGTTTGGCTATGTCAAGGGCGCTTTCACAGGGGCGAACCGCTCGAAGGATGGACTGCTGGTGTCGGCCGAGGGCGGGACGGTCTTTCTGGATGAAATTGGCGAGTTGCCGCTCGATCTGCAGGCCAAGCTCCTACGCGCGCTGCAAGAGAAGGAAGTGCGGCCGGTGGGAGCGACGCATCGTGTGCCCATCAACGTACGCATTCTGGCGGCGACCAATCGCAACCTCTCGGAGATGGTCGAGCAAGGGCGCTTTCGCAAAGACCTCTACTATCGTTTGAATGTCGTCAATCTGCGGCTGCCCTCGCTGCGGCAGCGCAGGGACGATATTCCGTTGCTGATTGCGCATTTTCTCGAGCGCAAGAACCGCGAATATGGCAAGAACTTCCGGGTGAGCGATGAGATGCTGCGCGTGTTGATGGACTACGAGTGGCCCGGCAATGTACGCGAGCTGGAGCATACGCTCGACCGCGCCTGCGCCTACTGCTCGGGCACGGTGCTGCAGCTGGGCGATGCTTCCTCGCCGATCATTAACTACTACTCGAATACGCGGCCGAAGATCGCGACTCCGCCCTTGTTGAATGACACGTCGCTGGCCGGGCCTGCGATCACTCCGCTGGCGGAGCTCGAAAAGCAGGCGATTCTCAAGGCACTCAAAGAACTGCAGGGCGACAAGCTGGCTGCGGCGAAGCTGCTGGGCATTGGCAAGACGACGATGTATCGCAAGCTCAAGGAATACGGGCTGGGTGAGGCGTAGTCTGTCTGCGAATTCTGCCGATTAGAAGAGAAAGCTGAGAGGAAATTGCGATGCAAAGTCTGTTGATGATTACTTCGATTCTGGGTGCGGAGAATTGTGCCGCTGTGCTGGCGAACCAGCTTGGATTTTCTGTTGAGATTGTTGCCAACCGCAAAGAAGGCCTGGCACGGCTTCGGCGTCATGAGTACACCATTGTTGTGGTAGACGATGCGGTGGCTGAGTCCGATCCTGAAGGCGCGGAGCTGTTATGGAAGCATGCGGGCCTCGCGGTTCCTCTGCAGATCAACTTCGCCATCTCCGGAACAGCGCGTCTGGTGCGCGAAGTGCGCGCGGTATTGAGCCGCCGGGAGCAGGAGCAGGCGCTGGCGATGCGCGCGGCTGCGGTCGCGGTGGAAAGCGATCTGCGCGATACGGTCACCGGACTGATTCTGCATTCGCAGCTTGCTTTGAGCGAGCCCTCGCTCTCGCCGGAACTGTCGGCGAAGCTGAAGACTGTGGCGGAACTGGCGGGAAGTTTGAAACAACGGCTGGGGTATGGTGCGGGCCTGCAGGTGAACTGAAAGGCAGGCTTTCGCCGTTGCACAGTGGGCAGGCGGATCAGCCAAAGTGGGTGACTAAAAGGAGGCTAACCTCCGAAGGATTCGCTTTTCAGCTGCTGCCTTAATGGATCGTCTTCATTTTGCGCTGCATGTAGTCCATGAGCAGATATTCGCCCAGGTTGTGCGGGGTGGTGAAGTAGGCTTTGCCGCGGCACATCTGGGTGACGCGCTGCACAAATTGTACGAGGCCGAAATCTGATGCCAGCATGAAGGTGTTGATCATGATGCCCTTGCGCTTGCAATGGGAAACCTCTTCGAGCGTCTCGCTGACGACGAGCGGATCGAGACCGAAGGCATTTTTGTAGATGCGTCCATCGGGAAGCGTGAGCGCCGAGGGCTTGCCGTCGGTGATCATTACGATCTGCTTCATATCCTTCTTCTGCCGGTCGAGAACGCGCTGCGCGACGCGCAGGCCTTCACGCGTGTTGGTATAGTATGGCCCGACCTTTACCCGTGCCAGCTGCGAGACTGGCATCTCTTCCGCCGAGTCGTGAAAGAGCACAAGCGAGAGAGAATCGCCTGGATATTGCGTGCGGATGAGATGGGATAACGCCATGGCAACGCGCTTGGCTGGGGTGAAGCGGTCTTCGCCATAAAGAATCATAGAGTGCGAGCAGTCGAGCATGACGACGGTGGCGCAGGAGCTTTGATACTCGCATTGATGCACCTGCAGATCGCTGTATTCCATGTTGAGCGGCAGTGAGATGCCTTCGCGCGCGATGGCCGAGCTGAGCGTCGCCACCGTATCGAGATTGAGCGTGTCGCCGAATTCATAAGGCCGTGAAGCGCCGCTGGCTTCAATGCCGGTGGCCCAGTGGCGCGTATCGTGGCGTCCATAGCTTGATTTGCCGAGCGAACCAAGCAGGTCGCGGAGGGTCTTGAAGCCGAGAAAGTCGAGGCTCTTATCGGTGACCTCAAAGCGTACCTCGCCCTCATTTTCGCCAATCTGGCCTGAGGTCGATGAGGCTTGTGACGGGTCCTGCGGGCGATTTACCGAGAGATAGTCCTCCTGCTCCATGCGCTGGATGAGTTGCTCGATCAACTCGTCCATTTCGCCATTGGCGGCCATCTCGTCGATCTGCTGCTGCATGTTTTCGTCAAACAGCTCGCCTGATTCAAGGGCCCGCTTGAGAGCATCGCGCAATGCGTCCATGGTGTGGTCGAGATCGCCGAACTCCATCCACGGATTCTGGAAACCGGAATCGAGCAGGTAATCGGAGAGCGCATTCAGGAGATCCTCCATGCTCATTTCGCCGGCCAGACCACCCTCATATTTGGTGTAACGCACACGCTTCATGCAGTTAGTGTGCGCTTGTTTGCACGACGAGGCAAACGGAGGGAGAGGAATGTTTTCACACGGCAGCGACTGCCGCAGATGCTTCACCGGGTCTTGCGATGGTTGACGGGCGAACCTTGGGCAAAGCAAATCCAACTGCGATGAGCCAGATAAAGCCGGGAAACCTCGTGAGGGGAATGAGGAAAAGCACTTTGGGGCTGACAAAATAAAACCAGCTCAACTCGCCTGCAATTGCGAGCACCAGGCCGAGGATAATGATCCATCGAGGCAGGAGTTTCATGAATGCCGCAGGGATCGATACTCCTGCCATGAGCAGACCCATCGGAATCGAAAATCCAGGTCCGCCAAAAGCATAAGCAAGATAGTAGAGGCCTAACAGAATGGACGGCAGCTGCATAACTCCCGGACGAATCATGGTCCATAGGATGAGTCCAGCGGTGATACCGTTGAAGACCGTCAAAAAACCGCCGAAGAGAGCATTCCAGCTTCCCGCGGCGCGCACACCAAGAAACTGCATTCGGCTTACTGTGGCCGCCGTGAACAGCCCGAGGCAAATCATGGCTCCGAACTGCAGAAACATGCAGATCAGGACCGGCGCGGCGTGCGTTTGAAAATACTGCACGATCACGCTGGCCGGCTCCCACGGCCCTGGCCAATTAGGCATCCCGGCGAAAACGGTGACTGGATACAGACCGGCAATGAATAGCGATGTATACAGGATTGCCAGAAGTGCGAGAGACGGGCCGGCATGGTACTGGAGCGATGTGCCGATGGCGTTTTGGGGAGTCATAGCGTTTGCAGACATGTTTCCGGGTGCAATCATGGCCCCGGAGGTCAGGCCGTCCTTTCTATTTGGGATGGATGATCTTGAAGCTGACGATCATCAAATTGACGATCATGGAGGCGAAGCCAGAGCTCGATGACGATGGTGTTGATAGAAAATCCGATCCAGAAGGCGATGCCGAAGAACTGGCTGGGTGTGAGGTGAGTGAGGCGGCTGGTGGCAAAGAAAACTCCCATCACCGGACGCGTAGTGGCGATGCCGAGCAGGATGACGATGGCTCGCAGCAGCCAGCGTCGTTTCAGCAACGGTTCACCGCGCTGCCTGTACAGATAGCCGCGGAACAACGAGTAGAGGAAAAGACTATTGAAGAACAGGACGGCTGATCGTTCGACCCATCCGCCGACGGAGTAGACGCTCATCGCGTAAGCCGTTATTCCGACCGCTGCTCCAAGAGGGAAGATCAGGCTCTCCGGCCATGCAGCTTTTGTGAATCTGGGAAAAACGACGAAAGGCGCTACGCACACAAAGAGCAACGCGATCAGGATATGCGCCAGCGTGAGTGGTGCGTGGGAGGTGAACCATGTATCGAGCGCGGCCACCTGCGGTGGTGCAGAGGAGGACGGGAATGCCAGCGTCGCGACACGACGCACAACTACGACAACTGCGATCAGCGTGCAGATCCAGAACCCTGCGCTCAACCACAGAGATGGCGGCTGGCTCTTCTGAGACTGAATCTGTGGTGCGGGTGCAGGTGCGTCCATAAGGACTCACTTTCTGAGTCAACACATTCAAATTATAATTAATTTTACATATTGTCAAATTAATTTGAACCGATACGATGGGGATTGTGGCGAAGAAAAAAGCTGTCTCTTGCAAACGACCGTACCTGCTGGGAAAACGGCTGGAGCTGTCTGACCACAAGAAGATGACGATTCTTGGGGTCGCGAGAAAACAACTTGCCTCGAGCGGATTTTTCCGTCTCACGATGGATGGACTGGCTGGCGAGAGCGGGGTGACACGCCAGACGGTTCACAATCTCTTCGGCACAAAAGCCGGTGTTCTCGAAGCTCTTTTCGATCAGCTTGCCATGGAAGGCGGTATGGAGCGGATGCGCCATGTGATGCAGCAAACGGATGGCGCATCGATGCTGGATGCCTTTGTCGAGGTGTTTACCGATTTCTGGGCAAAAGATCGATTGCTGATGCGGAGGATTCATGGCATTGCCGCGATCGATCCGGAATTCGGCGCAGTGGTGGAGGCGAGAAACCGACGCAGGCAAATGTCTGCGGGTCGCGTTGTCGATCGACTGAGTAGAGAAAGCAGTGCTCATGATCCGGAGGATAGAGCGCGGAAGATCACGACCCTCTATGCGCTTACCTCGTTTGAGTTCTTTGATGTTCTGGTGGAGAGCGGCGGTAATGAAAAGGATGCGGCGCAACGAGTGCTCGCGCTGGTGAGACAGTCGCTAATGCCGATTCCTCCGAGCTTTCCCAGGAGCATTTGAAGACAAACGTTTTACTAGAGCCTAGAGGTAGTGCTATTTTGTTGGCTGTCAAGGAGCGGGCATCCTCATGGATCGTCGTCAGTTCATCAGCCATTCCTTTGCTACTGCCGGCAGCGCGTTATTAGCGGGTCGCGGATTTGCTGCCGAGGCTTCCGTCCCCTTAGAACAGGTTCCCGGTGCCGTGATGCCTGCTGAGATCGGCCGTGCGCGCTTCCCTGATGGATTTATGTGGGGCCTGGCGACGGCTTCGTATCAGGTGGAAGGTGCATGGAACGAAGATGGGAAAGGCGAGTCCATCTGGGACCGCTTTTCGCATACGGTAGGCAAGATCAGAGGCGGCGCTACGGGCGACGTTGCTTGCGATCAGTACCATCTTTATCCGCAGGACATTGCCATTCTGAAGCGCCTGCATATGAAGAGTTATCGCTTCTCGATTTCATGGCCGCGCATTCAGCCTGCGGGAACGGGCGCGCCGAACCAGAAAGGTCTGGATCATTACAAGCGTTTCGTCGATGCGCTGCTCGAAGCAGAGATACGTCCATTTTGTACGCTCTATCACTGGGATTTGCCGCAGGCGCTCGAGGACCGCGGCGGCTGGCCCAACCGCGATCTTGGCGGCTTTTTTGCCGATTACGCGGGAATTTTGGCCAAGAATCTGGGTGATCGGATCACGGTATGGGCACCGTTTAACATGCCGTGGTCTTTCACATATCTTGGCTACGGCGTTGGCGTCTTTCCGCCTGGTAAAGCTGACTATCAGCAGTTCCTGAAGGCGGCGCATACCGTCAACCTTGCGCAGGGCGAGGCTTTTCGTGCCATCAAGGCGGCATCTACGAAGGCCACAGTGGGCAGTGCTTATGGCATGGCGCCCGCTTATCCAAAGACCGACAGCGACGCCGATCGCGCGGCTGCGGCGCGCTATCACGCGATGAACAATGTCTATTTTCTTGAGACGGCGATGCATGGTCGATACCCGAAAGCATTTGTTGGTGAGATACCGTACGAGGCGATGGGCTTCCGTCCGGGCGATGACCAGATTATGAAAGTGCCGCTCGACTGGATTGGCTTTCACTACTACACGCGCCGCATCGTCTCCGATGCCAGCGATGCCTCGCATCCAGGAAGCGACGGCAGCTTCGGCACCGAGATCGAAGATACCGCTGGTGGACGCGATCCCTATACGCGCTTTCGGGCCGTGATGCCTACTGAAGGGCCGTTGACCGATGGGGGTCTCGAGGTATGGCCACATGGTATCTATGACCTGGTGATGCAGATTACCCGTGAGTACAACCGTCCCATCATTGAAATCACCGAGAGCGGTTGCAGTTATCTGGATGCGCCGTATGAAAAGGAGAACGGACGCGTGCCAGATCCGCGGCGTATCGAGTTCTTCCGCGAGGAACTCGCCGAGTTGGTGCGTGCGATTGCCGATGGCGCCAATGTCGGTGCGTTTCATGCGTGGAGCCTGCTCGATAACTTTGAGTGGGCAGATGGCTACAGCCAGCGTTATGGGCTTACGTATGTAGATTTCCGCGATCAGAAGCGCACGGTGAAAGACTCAGGCCTCTGGTATGGGCGCGTGGCTGCTGCGAATCGTCTCGATGTGTAAGCTAACGCTGTTTGGGTGGCATACCGAATAGCGAGACGCTTCGATGGCGGGAGTTACATTCCGTTGTTCCCGTCATTGTTCGCTTTCAAGGCACTGTTGCTGTTTGTTTCGATGTGCGTCGGAGCGTTCCACCGTGTGCGAATCTACTTTGTTTTTAGACAGGCAGCGATTGCGCACATTAAGATGAGGCCATCATGTCAGCAACCCGCCGAGACTTCCTTCGTAGTGGCGTCATGACTGCCGCTTTGGCTTCCACCTCTTCCTATCCAGTGTTTGCTTATGCCAAACAGTCTTCTCCTCCGCAGCCTTCACCGATTCAACTCGGGATGGCCAGCTATACTTTCCGGAATTTCGATCGCGCACACGTTATTGAGTACATGAAGGAGTTGAAGCTCTCCAATCTGAATGCGAAAGATGTAAAAGACCACCTGCCGATGACGCCGCCTGATGCTACGCAGCAGGCCATCAGCGACTACACCGCTGCAGGCATTAAGCTGACGGCGATTGGCACGGTGTATTTCCAGAAAGATGAAGACGACGATATTCGGGCGAAGTTTGACTATGCCAAGCGCGCAGGGGTGAAGGTTATCGTTGCGGGGGATCCATCGCCGGCGACGCTTCCTCGCATCGAGAAATTTGTGAAGGAGTACGACATCAAGATCGCCATTCATAACCATGGACCGGAAGACAAGATATGGCCGTCGCCTCTTGATGTGTTGAAGGCCGTGAAGGGCATGGATCCGCGCATTGGCTGCTGCATCGATGTGGGCCACTGCGAGCGCGCCGGCACCGATGTTGTCGCAGCTATTAAAGAGGTCGGTCCACGCCTTTTCGACATGCATATGAAGGACCTCACCGACTTCAACAGCAAAGAGAGTCAGGTTGCAGTGGGTGATGGCATCATGCCGATTCGGGGTATCTTTGAGACGCTGATTGCCATCAAGTACAAGGGCTATGTCGACCTCGAATACGAAGTGCACGGCGATGACCCGATGCCGGGCGTGACCAAGAGCTTCGCCTATATGCGCGGCGTGCTGGCGGGAATGGGTTATCAGGCTTGAACTGCATCGCACTTCTCGCAAATGCAGCCGCGCTTATCTTTCAACCTAGCGCGGCCTATGCGAATTGCAGCTTATAACTGCGTCCACTCTCCAGGCTGGTGCGAAGACTGCCGTCCGCCTGCGGGGTAAGCGTGAGGTTCTTCGCGCCATCTTTCACTGCTGTTATCTTCTGATTTTGCGGCGGACGAAATGCGAATTCGCCCGATGAAGTGGGACGCACGACACACGTAACTACTTTGCCTGCGGACCAGCGCAAATCTACTTCCGCTCCGGGACGCGCGCGCAAGCCTCTTACTTGCCCGTCTGGCCACGCAGAGGGAAGTGCAGGCAGCAAGTCGATTGTCTCGTGACTCTGCAATAGCATTTCGGCAATGGCTGCGGTTGTTCCGAAATTTCCATCGATCTGGAAGATGGGCCCCTCGGACGCTGGATGCGTATCGAAGAGGTTGATGTTTGTGCTGTGCTGCATCAGCATGGAGAGCGACTCCCAAGCCTTGTCGCCATCTGCAAGGCGCGCCCAGAAGGTAATGGCCCAGGCACGGCTCCATCCTGTGTAGGCTCCGCCGTTGGCGAGGCGGCGCTCCAGTGAGACGCGAGCGGCCTTCGCCAGGTCAGGTGTTGTGCGCGGCGTGATCTGGCTGCCGGGATAGAGCGGATACATGTGCGACATGTGACGCTGGCCCGGTGTGGACTCGACGAAGTCAATCGACCACTCCTGCAACTGGCCGAATTTGCCGATCTGATAAGGGATGAGCCGCTGACGAGCAGCGTCGAGCTTCGCGGCGAAATCGCTGTCGATGCCGAGCTCTTTGGAGGCCGCAATGCAATTGGCGAAGAGTTCGCGGATGAGCGCCATGTCCATGGTGCAGCCTGCGCTTGTCATCGCGGGCTTGCCATCGGGCGCCATAAAGTCGTTCTCCGTTGAAAACGACGGGCAGGTGGTCAGATGGCCCTTTCCATCCTCGATGAGCCATGCGAGATAGAATTCCGCCGAGCCTTTCATCAACGGGTAGGCGCGGCTGCGGAGAAATTCGCGATCGCTTGTGAAGCGGTAGTGTTCGTGAAGATGAGCGCAGAGCCACGGGCCGCTCATGCCCCAGTTCGCCCACGTGGGCTGGCCGAATCCCTGGCCAACGGGGTTCGAAGCGCGCCAGAGGTCGATGTTGTGGTGCGACACCCAGCCCGGCAGGCCATAGTTTTCCTGCGCCGTTCGTGCGCCATTTTTGCTGAGGTCTTCCAGCCAGTTGAAGAGCGGTTCAGTGCACTCGCTCAGATTGCAGGTTTCCGCAGGCCAGTAGTTCATCTGGACATTGATGTTCGACGTCCAGTTGCTGCTCCATGGAGGCGTGACCTGGTAGCTCCAGATGCCCTGAAGATTTGCTGGCTGTGTTCCGGGACGCGAGCTGCTGATGAGCAGATAGCGTCCATATTGGAAGTAGAGCGCGAGCAGAGATGGGTCAGGTGACGCCGCGAAATTCTTCAGAAGCTGATCGGTTGGCTGTGACACATTCTGCTGGCCGAGTTCGAGAGAGACGCGGCGGAAGAGACGCTGATAATCGTCTACGTGCCGCTTATGTAATTCTGCGAATGGCTTTGCGGTTGCTGGATCGAGCAGAGCTGTGGCCTTTGCGGTGATCTCGTTTTGCGGCGTATCTGGCTTTGATTGGAAGCCGCGGAAACCCGTCGCGGCAGACAGAAGAATCGTGAATGCGGATGCATTTGTAATGACCAGCTTGTCACTGCTTGCTGCGATGGCTCCACCTTGCACTTGAGCCTGAAGGATTGCAGCGAAATACATGCCCTCGCCCGGCTCGTCGGAAAGTACGACAGGCTTTTCGCCTCCGGGATGACCCGCCCCAGCGATGTGTGCCGCGGCTTTTCCAGTGAGAAGCAGCCGATTGTTGCCGATGGCCTGCGTTGATTTCTGCAGGGGTCCGTCGAGCGAGACGGTGCAGTTCAGCTGTCCCGGCTTGTCGGCGCTCACACGCAAAACGATTACCTTATCGGGTGCTGTAGCAAATGACTCGCGCACAAATTGCACATCGCCAACTTGATAGTGAATACGGCTGCAGGCGGTGTCGAGGTCCAGTTCTCGGCGATAGTTTGTGATTGCGCCGGAGTGAGTGAAATTCACTCGCAAATTGCCGAGAGGCTGATAGGCCTCCGCGAAGAGCCCCTGCATCTTGTGGCAGATCTGATCGGCGAGATGATAATCCTGCTGCTCGAGCACCGCACGGCGCACGTCGGCCAGATGATTCTTTGCGTCGGGATTATTGCCGTCTTGCGGTTTGCCGGACCATAGAGTGTCCTCATTGAATTGCAGCAGCTCTTTGTCGGAAGAGCCGTCTTCTCCGCCTCCGTAGACCATGGCGCCTAAGCGTCCGTTGCCGATGGGCAAGGCATCGACCCATTGCCCGGCAGGCTTGTCATACCAGAGCACAAGATCGCTTGGTGGGCTTGTCTTTTCGCCAAGCTTGCCGGCAAATGCAAAGTGTTTTGCGAGAGAAACTGTGCCGAGTGTCGCGGATGCCGTGGAGAGAAAGCGACGGCGGGTATACCTGCCCATAGAGACGGATGGCCCTTCTGTAAATCAGATTAGAAGTATTGTAGGGGAAGAATTGTGCGAAGCCATCTCGTGGCTTCGCCCCGACAGGTATTCCATCTCTGCAGGTGGGACTGTTGTTCCTTTACAGCCATTTTGAGAAAAATCCCTGGCTTATGTCCGCTGAAAGTATCCGCTCTTCAGCAGTGCGACCGCATCTCTCGCGTCCACGCGCTGCGTGGAGGTCGAGCCGTGAAATGGATAGTGTCGTCCAGTTACGGGGCCGCGAATGAGAACAGCAGCCTGTTGCGTAAAACGCAGATTCACCGATGTGCCGTCGATGATCGGCTCCTGCGATCCGGTTGGCTTGCCCTGAACGAGCACGGCGCGTTGTTGTCCACAGCATCCCATAGATTCTCCTAGTGGTCCTTGCCATCCAGCGGTTCAAAGATGACAGGCTCAGGGGTGAATTTGTTTGCCAGCGATGCAGCTCCGGAGAGTGCAAGCCAGACGACGAATCTGTCCAGCATCCAATCCGCAATAAAGAATGCGAATGGGATGCTGATCCAGACGCTGAGGCAATAGAAGCAGTCCATCAGCTTACCCAAGTTGGTGGTTCCGAGCGCGCGGCGGATTCGTACGACGACGTCCCAAGGTCCGTCTTCCGCCGCGAGCAGATGCGACAAGCGCCATACGGCGAGCGCCGCGATCATGAATCGAAACCACTGGTTTGTTTTCATCGAAGTGTCGTTAGCTCCCGATGTCGTTGATGACGTTGATTGCGAACAGAATCGGTCCTGTGCTGTGGTTGTCGCCGCCATCGCCTACCCAGGTTGTGTCACTTGCGACCAACTCGATGACATAGGCGCAGCGGCAACCACGCGGCAATTGCCATGGATTGGTCGCTACGCAGGGGTTGTTGGGGTCAGGCGGAGCGCCGCCATCAAGAGCTGTGACGATATCCCATGAGGCAAGCAGGGCGGCCTGCGCGATCGTAGGTGCTGTGGCCTGCCATAGATTGGGCACGCGCACAGTTGGAGGCGTTCCGGCTGTCGCGCCATTTGGCGTGTAGTCGGAAGCGAGGAATGACCGCATCGATCCACCGTTCTTCTGGTAGCTGAGCGCATACGATCCAAAATTGTCATTCGGTATCTGCTGCGCCGCGGTTACGTCAATGGGATAATCCCAGGCAATGCCAAAAACGGGCGCGGTGGTTCCCACGTAGTCTTTCAGGTGCAGGTCGCCGCAGCCGACTACATTGCCGATCTGCGTGAGCGCTCCGGTGACCGGGTAGTTATCGATCCAGACGACGATCTGGTCTTCGCCAGCGGGAACGACCGGAGAATGTGGCAGCACGATTGGAGCTTCGTCCACTTCAAGGAAGAGCACGTAACGTCCGCTTGCACCGCTTGCCCACTTCTCATTCGAGCTGATCTTGGGAACGGTATAGGTATGCGGTGGAATTGGCGACCAGCATGACTCTGTCGACCAGGAGGCAACAAGGTCGCCATTGAGAATGGTGTTTGGCGTTGGCCAGCCGAGGAAGCAGCCGGATTGCCAGGGATGCGTCGAAGTCCCGTCATAGATAACCGGCGCGATTAGAGGAGTTCCGCCGAGAGCTGTCGGGCTTGGGATAGGCACTGGAAGCGGGATTGCACCAAGGGCTGGACCAAATTCCGCCAGCTGATATTGCGTCATCAGGTTTCCGCAACCAGCGGCATAGGCGCTTCCGGTGACGCTGATGCTGCCGCCGACCGATTGTTCCAGGCCCGGATGGGAGACGTTCTGCACCATCTTGATAGGAAATGGGCTTGGGTTGAATGGGTCTTGCCCAACTGAGGCAGCCACAGTGGCAACGGCTGTGATCTGAATTGCATTGATCTCCAGTTGGAAGAGCCCGCTGACCTGGAGATGCAGTCCGCCGCTGCCGTACACATCGAGATAGACGGTTACTTCTGTTGTGGCGGGTGGCAGCAGATCGATATCGAGGTAGCCAAGAACTCCGCAGTTGACGGGTATGGCGGACGAGGGATTGACAGGAGGCCGCGAGCAGTTGGGGTAGACGACGGCATAGTTGATGGCAGGGCCGCCTAGGCTGTACGTAAGTGTGTAATAAGTGAATGCAGCTCCGGCGGCGGTTCCATCGATTTCAATGCCCGCAAGGTTGCTGCATGCGGCAACAAAGGTGAGCGTTGAGCAGGCGGGTGGCGTATCGATGATGGCGATCAACGGCTCGAAGCAGCGCTGTAACTGGAGGAAGAATTCTTTCAGGCACCTGAACGCTTCGATCAGGGTCTTCGATCTTCCCAGGCAGCAGCCGAACTCGAGCGCCGCGACGCAATAGCAGCAGCAGTTCCGCCAGATGGGGCCTTGGCCAATCTGCTCCGAGACCTTGCTGCCAAACAACGCAGCCGCTGCATCGGGCGCGCACAGGCGCTGAAATACGGAACTCGCGGCATCGTTGTCGACGCTGCAGTCGATCTGGCCAGATGCGATCTCCTGCGGGATGTCGATTGGATACTCGAGGTCTTTGACCTGATCTTTAATGGACGGCGCATAGGCGCTGGCAAGAATCTTTACCAGCGTGCTGAAGTCGCGCTGCTCTTCGACCGTGGGAGGAATCGATACGGGCTGGCCAAGCGCCTGCCGCACGCAGCGCCAGTATTGATAGAGGTAATAGGCAAAGCCGCGGAATGTTCTCGGTCCACGACAGACGAGCCATCCGAAGATCAAGCAACACAAGATGCGGCGGTAACACCACTCCCATTGATCGGGATTGCCGAGGACCTGACGGCCCTCATCGGGAAGCAGGCTCAACGCCACGTCTTTTGTGAAGAAACGCTCGAAGAGGCTTTGTGCCAGTTCGATCTCGTCGTCGCATGTGGGTGGATGCGCTTGCGATTCCTTGACCAGGTTCGCGGCTGATTCAGAGAGGCTTAACTCGCGCTCTAGAATGGGCCGGTATGCGGCGAGGAGGGAATTGAGGACGGCTTGAAAATCTGCGCTTTGTGTGAGGTCAGGGTTGTTGGCGGCTTGCATGAAAATCTCCTTCGTAATACGCGTCGTTGGAGGAGACTTCCGAGACGTAACACCTGCATGGTGGCTGGCTGTATGAAGTCGTTACAGAAAAGTTACGTCTGCCACATCGGCGTGATGGGAACAAGCAGAAGCGAGTCGCGAGGAGGGACAAGTTTTGGTTGACAGTCGTGAATCGAAACAATTATTTATCCGCGCGGATTAATGAATGGGACATCGTACCGGATTACGGTACGATCGCAGACGAAGACAAATCGTCGCCGATTGCATACCACGATATGAAACACGGCATACGGTTTACCGGCGAAAACAGTAGAGTCTATTTGAGGCACTTGAATTACGTATTGAAGGAAGGGCAATGCAGCCAATTGTTTTGAAGACTGAAGTGTGTCGATGGGACAGTGTGAGTCTGGGAGAGGTCATGCTCCGGCTCGATCCGGGAGAAGGCCGGATTCATACAGCAAGACAGTTTACGGCGTGGGAGGGCGGCGGCGAATATAACGTGGCCCGTGGCCTTCGCCGCTGCTTCGGTCTGCGGACCGCCGTTGCCACTGCTCTGGCGGAAAATCCGATAGGCCGTCTTGTTGAGGACTTTATTCTGCAAGGCGGGGTGGATACTTCGCTTATCTACTGGATGAAATATGACGGCGTGGGCCGTACCGTGCGTAACGGGCTGAACTTTACCGAGCGGGGCTATGGCGTGCGCGCAGCTGTCGGCTGCTCGGACCGGGGCAACACGGCGATTTCACAGGCAAAAAGCGGAGACTTCGATTGGGCGTCGACCTTCGGTCCGCAGAATGGCTCGCGGTGGTTCCATACCGGCGGAATTTTTGCCGCGCTGTCTGAGACGACCCCGCAGGTGGCTGCCGAGTCGATGGATGAGGCCAGGAAGCATGGCACCGTCATCTCTTACGACCTGAACTACCGCGACTCTCTTTGGAAAGCAATTGGAGGCAAGGCCAAAGCGCAGGAAGTGAATCGCGAGCTGGTGCGCAAGGTCGATCTTCTGCTGGGAAATGAAGAAGATTTTTCAGCGATGCTGGGAATCGAGCTCGAAGGTGTAACGGAAGACTTTGACGAGCTGCCGATTGCGAGCTACGAGAAGATGCTGCGCGATGTAGCGGCCGCTTATCCCAACCTGAAAATGATTGCCACCACGCTGCGTACTGCCCATACGGCAAGCCGCAATGCATGGGGCGCGATTGCGCTCTATCAGGATGAAGTTGTGCATGTTCCGCAGCGCGAAGTCGACATTCTCGATCGTGTCGGAGGAGGAGATTCCTTCGCGTCTGGCTTGATCTATGGCTTGCTCGCGGGCAAGCCGGTCGACTGGGCGGTGCGTTGCGGCGTGGCTCATGGAGCGTTGGCCATGACGACACCCGGCGACACCAGCATGGCAACGTATGCAGAGGTGGAGCGCGTGATGAAGGGCGGATCTGCGCGCATTGCGCGGTGATACAGGAGAGATATGTCAGTCGAAATTAAAGCAGAAATTGAACGTGTAGGATTGGTGCCCGTTTTGCGGGCGCAATCAGAGGCAGAAGGCCATGCACTGGTGGAAGCAATGCTTGCCGGTGGCGTGACGGTGGTAGAAGTGACGATGACGGTTCCCGGGGCTGTCGATCTATTGCGCGCTTTGAAAAAGCAGCATGGCAGCAAACTGCTTCTTGGTTCGGGAACGGTTACCACTGCGGCACAGGCTGTTGCGACGATCGAGGCAGGCGCAGAGTTTGTCGTCAGCCCGAGCCTGCATCCGGAGGTCATCGCGACAACCAAAGCACTGGGGAAGGTTTCGATTCCAGGCGCGCTTACGCCTACGGAGGTGATCACGGCGTGGAATGCGGGCGCGGATTACGTCAAGATTTTCCCCTGTTCGGCGGTTGGCGGGGCCAGTTATCTGAGATCGTTGCGTGCGCCTTTTCCGGAGCTGCAACTCATTCCTACCGGAGGGGTCACCCAGCAGACAGCCGCGGACTTTTTGAAGGCGGGAGCTCGCGCTCTGGGCGTTGGAGCAGATTTGGTGAATGCCAAGGCCATTGCCGAGGGCAAACCTGAACTTGTTACCGATGCCGCACGCGCTTACCTGGAAATTATTCGCGCCGCGCGTGGATAACTTTACTGCTATCACACAGCCGTACCGCTAGGCGGTATGGCTGTGCCAAAAATAGGTCCGGTCAGTTTTTAAATAATTGACAACCGTTTCCCTAATAAAAAAGAATGCTTGACGATGATGCGGACAGCGGAACAGCGTACCGCAGTCAGAAGTCAAGGTTTTGATGGGCATACTAGAACGATTTCGTTTAGAGGGAAAAACAGCACTGGTAACGGGCGCTGCCGGGGGGCTGGGCGCCGCGATTGCGATCGCTCTTGCCGAGGCTGGCGCTGCCGTTGCATGCCATGGCAATCGTCGACCGGCGGATGCGACCGCAGAGCAGATTCGAAGCATCGGGAAACAGGCTCAGAGCTTCTCCGCTGATTTGAGCCAGGCCCATGGCGCGGACAAGTTGTTCAGTGCGGTTACTGTGGCGATGGGCGCGCCGGACATTCTGGTGAATAACGCTGGGATGATTCACCGCAATACTGCCGAGTCTTTCGAAAGCGCTGCATGGAGCACCGTTCTCCAGGTCAATTTGACGAGCGTCTTCCGGCTTTCTCAGCTTGCGGGAACAGAGATGTTGAAGCGGGGCAGCGGGAAGATCATCAATGTCGCTTCGCTGCTTTCATTTCAGGGAGGGATTCGCGTGCCTGCCTACGCTGCTTCGAAGGGCGGAGTGGCGCAGCTTACCAAGGCACTTGCGAATGAATGGGCCAGTCGCGGCCTACAGGTGAATGCGATTGCTCCAGGTTATTTCCGAACAGAGAATACATCGGCTTTGCAGCAGGATGAGACGCGCAATCGGCAGATTCTTGAACGGATTCCAGCGCAGCGTTGGGGCAACCCGGAAGACATAGCGGGAGCCGCGGTTTTTCTTGCGTCCTCGGCCAGCGATTATGTGAACGGGGAAGTGCTGGTTGTCGATGGCGGATGGATGGCTCGCTAAGGATTAGGTATGAGCGAAATCAAAGTATCTCGACTGAGCGATGCAGAGAGCACCTTACCGGAGCCTGGACTGCAGAGGCAAGTTCTCGCGTTCCATGAAAATCTGATGCTCATAAGACACCAGATGAAGAAGGGTTGGCAAGGCACGAGACATCAGCACCCACACGACCAGTTGGTTTATATCATCCAGGGCCGTCTTCGCTTTACGGGTGGATCTTCTTCGTTTGAGGTTGCGGCGGGGGATAGTTTTGTCGTTCCAGGAGGAGTGGAGCATCAAGCCTCTGCGCTGGAAGAGTCGGAAGTGTTGGATGTTTTCCATCCATACCGCGAAGACTATGTGCCGGCAGGAAATCAGGGAGTAGTTGGTTGATGAAGAGCGAAGCGTCGCGTACTCGGGTCACTGGGCAAATCAAGTGGGTGCTTGCAGGGTTTTGTCTCCTCTCGATGCTTTCAGCGCAGGCTGAAAGTAAATTGCGGTCGCCCTGGGACGGCCACCCGGTGAAAGCTACCAATGCAGCTTATACGTGTCCGGCTGTCGTTCATCTTTCTCCTGACCTGACAACGAGCGGCTTCTACTCGGATAGCAAAGCTTCCGTGATCGATCCGGAAAAGTGGAAGGCATATACGGCGAGTGCGGGGCCTTATAAGGAGCTTGGCAACCGGATTGTGGACGCCGCCGATGCCTATCGCACAACGGGAAGCAGTGCGGCCCTGGATTGCGCCATCCAGCATATGGAGGCCGCGGCCAAGGACGGAGTATTTACGGGCAAGATGTCGTCGAGCCAGGCGTATTACGTGCAGGGCTGGACGATTGGGGCAATCGCTATTGCGTATCTGAAGGTGCGTGATAGCGGAGCGATAAGCGCCGCCCAGCAAGAGACGATTCTTCACTGGATGACGCAAGTCATCTCTCAAAGCCAGGATTATTTCGATACACGGCGCAAGAGTTCCACGGGCGACTCGCAGAACAATCACTTGTATTGGGCCGGAGTAGAGGTCGCGGCGGCAGGAATTGCGGCCAACGATCGCAAGTTATTTGACTGGGGCATGGAGACGTATCACATCGGCATAGCGGAGATACAGCCGGATGGCTCGCTTCCGCAGGAGATGCGTCGCGGTCAGCGAGCGCTTCATTACCACCTCTATGCTTTGGCTCCGCTTGTGTATCTGGCCGAATTCGGCGAAGACAATGGATTGCATGCGTATGCCGAACGTGACTACGCCATTCAGAAGCTGGCGACCCTTTGTATTCAGGGGCTCGAAGATACCAGCTTTTTTGTGAAGGCTGCTGGCATCGCACAGGATACGCCGAACGGGCCGCCTGCCGCTGAACAAATCAGCTGGGGCAAGGTGTACATCGCGCGATTTCCCAATCCGCAACTCGCAAAGCTTTTAGCTCAGGCAACGTCTATGAGCTACATGTATCTGGGCGGCCTGCCGCCCGGATAACTTCTCACAGGGCCGAAATGAAAGGTCTGGAGGAAAACGTAATGAGCACAGTCCTGATGCCACAATCCGAAATGGAAGCTAGCAAGCACGCCGATCCGTATCAATTGCAAAGCATTGATCGCGTTGTTGCGCTGTTGGATATGTTGAGCGAGAGCGATGTTCCGCTCAGCCTGGCGGAGATCTGCACTCGGATGGGCCTGCACAAAAGCACGGCGCACAGATCGCTGATCGTACTCGAGCGTACCTCGATGATCGAACGCACGCCCGAAGGGCGCTTTCGCCTGGGACTCAAGCTGTATGAACTGGGCAACAGAGCTGTTGAGCAGATTGATTTGCGCGAGCGTGTACAGCCGTTCTTTCGCCGCCTCGCGATGGAAGTAGGCGAAACGGTACACCTGAGCGTTCTACAGAAAACGAAGGTAGTCTATCTCGACAAGGTCGAGCCCAATCGCAGAGTCTGCATGACATCGAAGTCGGGGACCTCGAATCCTGTTTATTGCACATCGATGGGGAAGGCGATGCTCGCGTTTTTGCCAGCGGATATGCGGGAAGAGATTCTCAGCAAAATTAAATACACGCGCTATACCACAAAGACGCTCTGCTCGCGCGAGGCCTTATTGAAATCACTGGAGCGGGTAAAAAAACGCGGCTTTGCCATCGATGATGAAGAGATCGAAGTGGGTGTTCGCTGCGTGGGCGCGCCGATTTTCGATGAGAATCGCCATCCGATCGCGGCAGTCAGCGTCTCCGGGCCGGCTTCGCGCATCACGGTGCAGAGCGTGCCTGGTATCGCGGAGCGCCTGATCCGCTGCTGCAATGAAATTTCCCGAACCCTGGGCATTCATGACAAAAGGCGGTCAAGGTACGGTTCGCCATTGTTTCATCACTACAGCAATTAGTTGACATACGACGATCGAGGAGCGGAGGGGAAGGAATGAATCGTTCGATCTCACGGCGCGACGTGCTCAAAGGTACGGGTGCATCGCTCGCAGCGCTGGGCATCCAGGGCGCAATGGTCCATCAGGCCATTGCTCAGGAAGCAGCCTCAACAGAGGCTACGGATAAGACCCAGGAAGCGACTCGCGCACAACGCATGCAGTGGTGGCATGCCGCTAAATTCGGCATGTTCGTCCACTTTGGCGTTTATAGCACCATCGAACGCCATGAGTGGGTGATGGAAGACGAAGCGTGGCCCATCGGTCCTTACACGCAGCATGCAGTCAACTTCAAACCGGCGTTGAACTGTCCCCGCACGTGGGCGAAATTGGCGAAGCAGGCGGGCATGAAGTATATGGTGCTCACGACCAAGCATCATGAGGGTTTTTGCCACTTCGACACCAAGCTGACGAACTATTGCGCACCCAAGCAGGGGCCTGGCCGCGACGTTGTGCGCGAGTATGTTGACGCCGCCCGTGCTGAAGGTCTTCATGTGGGCTTTTACTATTCGCTCATGGATTGGCATCATCCTGATGGCGCACGCTGCGCAACCGATGAGGCCGCACGCCGCCGGTTTGTGGACTACACGCACGGCCTGATCCGGGACATATTGACTAACTATGGAAAGATCGATGTGCTCTGGTATGACGTTGCGTGGCCGCTCGATGCGGAGGGCTGGGAATCAGAGAAGATGAACCAGATGGTCTTTCAGCTTCAGCCTGAGATCATTGTGAACAACCGCAACAAGCTGCAGGGAGACTTCTCCACTCCGGAGCAGAAGATCGTTGCGGAAACAAATGGCCGGGCTTGGGAATCGTGCATGACGTTGAATGATAGCTGGGGTTATCAAAGAGCAGATGATGACTGGAAGTCTTCCCGGACTGTTATCCGTAATCTGATTCAATGCGTGCGCGACGGCGGCAACTACCTGCTGAACATCGGGCCCAAGCCGGATGGTTCTATCCCGGAAGAGTCAGTGCGAATTTTGAGTGAAGTGGGCCGCTGGATGGAGGTCAATGGGGACACCATCTACAAGTCCGATCTATGCCAGGTACGGCGATCCAACTATGCTAGCTTCACGCGTACAGGAAATACTCTTTACATGCACGTTCACTTCTGGCCTGGTGAATATGTCGCAATCAGTGGGTTAAAGGTGAAAGTGAAGTCTGCCCGCCTGTTAAAGACAGGTGCGGAAGTTAAATTTACGCAGGATGAGTTCCAGACGAAGTTTATCGATCTGCCGGGTAAAGCGCCGGATTATCCGGTGACTACCATTGCGATTGAATGCGATGCCGAGCCGACGCAGGATACAGACTTTGTGCGGAAGAACAAGCCGAGAGATGGAGTGTAGCGAAACAAATTCGGGCAGGCGCTGATACCGTTCCCGCCCGAATGATTATCCTAGCGCAATCTATTCTTTTACTTTTACGACGATGGTGCTGAACAGCGTGCCTGGCGCGATTTTCAACTGATGCGGTGTGCCAGCAGGGATATGCACAACATCACCCGCGGAAATTACCTGCGTATTTCCATCATGAATGCTGGGGCCCTTAGTCTCTCCATCTGCGCCAGTCTTGGGATCGACGACCGTGCCGCCTGTGATCAACGTCGCCTGACCCTGTGTGACGACAAACACGTCATCATAGTGAGCGTGAACTTCCGCGCCGCCGCTTGATGTGCGCACCGACAGCTTGAGTTGATGGCTGGTGTAATCACCTAAGGTTGAACCGCTGCTTCCTGACGACTTAGCCTGCGGCGCAAGATCGGCGAGTTGTTTTTGAATATCCTGGGCTGAAAAATACTCAGCCTTTTTGGCATCATTTTGTGCATGGGCAGCAATCGCCAACAACGGCAGCGCACATATTGCTAAGAGCTGTTTTTTCATCGTATCTCCACTTCACTGCAAACTGTTGATCGTAACAGGGTCCATATCAGCATAGTCCTGGTTTTCTCCACCCATACCCCAGCAGAAGCTGTATGCGCCGGTTCCGACGCCAGCATGAATGGACCACCCAGGCGAGACTACTACTTCATGATTCTTCATCACAATATGCCGTGTTTCCTCACCGGGCCCCATCAGGTGAAAGACGCGGGCCTCCGGGGCGAGGTTGAAGTACATATAGATTTCCGAACGCCTCATATGCGTGTGTGGCGGCATCGTGTTCCACGCGCTTCCGGGGTGCAGATGAGTGACGCCCATCACCAGCTGGCAGCTTTTGGCGCCGTCGAGAAAGACATACTTGCAAACTGTTCGCTTGTTGCATGTCTCGGCCGAGCCCAACTCTGTGGGGTTCGCATCTGCTTTGCGGACGAGAGTGGTTGGATGATTCCCATGCGCGGGATAGCTTAGAAGATAGAAGACCGCAGGCGTCGCTGCATCATTTGATGCGAAAGAGATGTCGGGATTTCCGCGACCAATGTAGAGACAGTCCAGGTTATCAAGCGCGTAGCTTTTTCCTTCCACCGTAACGCTGCCGCTGCCGCCAATGTTCAATACTCCGAGCTCGCGGCGCTCGGTAAAGTAACTGGCCTTCAGTGCATCATCCGTTTGCAGCTTCAATGGACTTGATCCGGGTGCGGCGATACCGACGACGGCGCGATCAAGATCCACATACGCAAGTTGAATGGAACCGGGTTGATGGAGAGAGCCGATCAAAAAAGACTCCCGCAACTCTGACGTTGTCATGCGCAGATATCGGACTGGATCAGCGAGGATGTGCGTTTTCATAAAGGTTCCTGACTCTTTCAAAGTTCGTTCAACGGCGCATCAGTGTTTCTTTGGAAGCTGTTCCAGCAACCAGCGGACATATTCTTTACCGCCTCCAAAATTGTTGTACGGCGGCAGCGGCCTTCTACCATCTGTGTATTCGTTGTAAAGCCACGGATCGACAAATCCGATGACTTTCCCTTTGCCATAGTTGGCTTCGGCCAGAAGGACATCTCCCTTATCGATCCATATGGCTTTGGCAGGCTGCTTGAGCGTGATCGTGCAGATTTCCTTCATGAAAAGAACATGCGGCGCCTGAAAGATGGGACCGCCACCGCTGACATCGATCCTGCCCATTTCAAATTTGTTGCCGTCTACCGTATTGCGAGCCACGTTGTTGAAGTGCATCCCGAAATGTTCCGCCAGGATGTCGAGGTGCTCGATGTCCGCATGGGTCGGATCGTTTTCCATGATCACTAGCGTGCCACCCTTTTTCACCCAATCTGCAATCGGAGTGGCGTCGTCAGCGGTCATGTAGTGAGGATTTTTATTCCAATCGAGATTGTCAGGAGAGACGATGAGATAAATTTGCGCCTTGTCCAGATCCTGAACCGTGGGCGCTTTGTAGAGTGTGTCGGTCTTCAGACCATACTCGCGCAGCAGATGGCCAAACAGGGAGTATCCGCTGTTGCTGAAGTCATCCCATTTGTAGTGATAAGAAGCCATCTGGCCGGAGGCGTCTTTGCGCGTCTGGCTATTAAACCAGGCGTCCAGCAATATGGTTTTGCCGCGACCAAGGGTTGCAGTCTGCGCCGCTTCCATTTCTGTGCTGGCCATCAGGAATGCGCCGACGCCCTTGGGGTCATTGCTGATCACGTCCTGACTTACATAGTAGGAATAGCTTCCGTCGTGAACGGCGTCAGTGCCAAGGCCAATCGCTCTCACTGTGCCAGTCAGCGTGACCGCCCGATCGGCGTCGGTTTTTATGAACTGCTTCAAAATGCCCTGATAGGCACGGGATGCATTCGTTGAATAAGTCTCCGGCAAATAACCGAGCCGAACGCCTTTCGCGAGAGCATAGGTGAACATGCAGGCTGCGGACGATTCAACGTAGTTGTCCTTTGCGCCGGGTTTGTCCACTACTTCGTACCAGAGACCGCTCTCTTTGTCCTGATATTTCGCAACCCCGGTGGCCAGTCGCTGCAAAATGCCCAGTAACTTCGCGCGACCCGGATCATTTTCACTGTAGTAGGGAAGGGTATCGACCAGGGCCATCATATACCAGCCCATGCCACGCGCCCAGAAGTTCGGCGAGATACCGGTTGTCTTGTTCGCCCAGCGCTGCTGCTTTGTTTCGTCCCATCCGTGGTAGAGCAGACCGGTCTTCGGATCGCGTGAATGCTGCTCCATCAACACAAACTGCTTTGTAATATCTTCAAAGTCCTGGGGCTCATTGAAAGTAGCGGCATATTGCGCGTAAAAGGGCTCGGCCATGTAGAGACCGTCCAGCCACATCTGTTGCGGATAACGCTGCTTGTGCCAGAAGCCGCCGTCAGCGGTGCGGGGATGCGATGTCAACTGCTGACGTAGCAGAGTCGCGGCCTTGTAGTATTTCGCGTCCTGAGTGACTCCATAGAGAAGAAGAAGTTCACGCCCGAGAACTAAGTCGTCCAGCGCGTTGTTCTCCGGCTTATAGGTTGAGATCGAGCCGTCCTTGTTGATGAACGGATCAATCGATTCTTTGATGTAGGTGTAGTAGGCTCCGTCCGCAGTGTGGTACCAAACGTCATCCATGCCCTGAAGCAGGACTCCTAGTTCATAGTTCCAGACCCATGGCTTGTCTTCTGAAAGATATTTGCCCTGTGGCCAGCGTTTGATTGTCGAATCTGCCATGCGCTGTGACCATGGCAACTCGTCGCCGCGTGCCTGTTGGAGTGATGTTCCAATCAGTAATAGCGACAGACATGCGAATATCCATCGTGAGCGCCGGTTCTGCGTAGGCGAAATATCTTTAGATCGTAAGAACATAAACATGGATGGTTCCAGCACTGCTTGTTTTGCGGGGGTTTTTGCGGCTACAACAAAGGTGTATCAAAAGCGGAGGATGCGTGTCTGCAAACCTGGACTGCTTTGTCTCGCTAGCGGAGACTTACCCGAAGCAAACTACACTGAAAGAGACGATGGGAATGCAGGGACCTTGTTACATCTCTCGATGGCTACCTGAGATGCCCGCTACCTTACTCTTCGCCAGCGCAGCTTCAACGCTCTTGAGGTGACGGCGCATCGCGGCGCGAGCGCCTACCGGATCGTGTGTTGCCAATGCTGCAAAGATTGCCTTGTGTTCGGCCAGCGCCCATTCCTGATTGGTGATGAGGCCGGTCAGTTCGCTCATCTTATAAAACATGGGCGAAAACATGCCTTGCCATAGACTCGAAACCAGCTCGGCAAGGACACTGTTGCCAGAAACATTTGCGATCAGCACATGGAACCGCTGATCAGCGGCGCGGCTGTGGTCTCCCGCCAGGACCATTTGCTCCATTTCATCAATGGTGGCTTCTACCGCCGCGAGATCTTCAGGGGTTGCTCGCATGGCCGCTTCAGAGGCGACTTCGCCCTCAATCAACAACCGTGCGTGCAGCAGTTCGAATGGCCCCGGTCCAGCATCAAGCATGGGCTGCAGGAGCTTGCCACGCCGGCAGATATAGGTTCCTGAGCCAGTGCGAATTTCCACGAAGCCCGCAATTTCAAGCGCTATCAGAGCTTCACGGACCGTAGGACGGCTGACGCCTAGCTGTTGTGCCAGATCTTTTTCTGCAGGCAGCCTATCTCCGGCGGTGAGTATCCCTGTTTCTATCTGGCGGCGTACACGCTCCGCAACTTGCTGATACAGGCGCTTACTGATGATCGGATCGAGTGTCATACCGTTTGTCTTCGATCCTTGCTTGTCCTGCTGACCCAATTCTGTTCTCCACCGGACCCGAAATGCATGAATAGAGTGCCGGGAATGCTCTGGTTGTCAGACAGGTTACGCCCCCTTTTTGTTTCAAAAATGTATCGAGGGGGATTTCTTGGGCAAAATCTGCCTTACAGCTTGACAAGCCTTATGCAGGGAGAATATTTTCTGGCTGCTAAAAAAATGACTTTTGTTGTAGGTCCAAACAAACACACATGTTTGTTCACCGATGAGACAAAAGCAGTGAATTTGACATTACTTGGAGGACGGGATGCTCTATCAACACAAGGCTCCGCGACTGGTTCGCGTGACCACACATCGCACTACGAAGATCTCACTATCCTGGGCGAAGACCGCGCTTTTCACATCGTTTCTAAGCTGCCTGCTATTGGCATCCCTGCTTTTTGCGCCATGGAGCAGGGCCGATGCACAGGCGGTTTCCGCTACGCTTCTGGGCAGCGTAAATGACAAAACAGGAGCAAGTGTTGCAAACGCCCAAGTCATGATTCAGGAGATTGCAACAGGAATCATCCACGACGTCAGAACGAACGAGAGCGGTAACTATACATTTCCTAATTTGTCTCCCGGAGCCTATGCGGTGACGGCGGAAGCGCCCGGCTTTAAGAAAGAGACCCGCGCGAGCGTAGATGTCATCGTAAACACAGCTACCCGTGTCGATCTCGACCTTGAACCGGGAA
>JABDHA010000015.1 GCA_013285705.1 Acidobacteriota bacterium | reverse complement strand
CCACGCAGCAGGCCGGGAAATCAGCAGAATGCTGAGGAGAAAGCAGAACACGAAATAGCGGGAGCTTTTTTTAGCAAACATAGACATGGCCTCGTAAAAATTGGTGCAGAGAAAAACACTTCGGCCGCCGCTATCAGCGGACAATTACCGTTCTTTCATCTTTGACTTGAACGAATTGACCCAGGAAATTGAGAATACGTCCCCTGTGGTTCAGCACTAAAGCAGTTACGTTTTGCCGAGCATAACGCACAACGGGATGAGCCCCAAAGAGAAAACCAGTATCTGCCTGTTAGGCGAATGTTACAAATAAAAAAACTTTATAGGCGCGTCAACCCTATGGAAATCCTTCAGTGCTGCCGCGGTGAATGCCTATGAAAATGCTGTGCGCCCGGGATGCTGGGCCTGCACGCCCCATTTCTCCCCGTCGTCAAGTGTCCGGAAATCATGTATCGTTTCGATGGGCTGGTGTTGCGCTGATTGAAAACGGTTTCATTTCTGGAGAGACATGGATAGACGCGACTTTATGAAGACTGGCAGCGCACTGCTTGCCGGAGCGGCAGTGGGTGGCAAGGTATTTGCCCAGGATCAAAGTGCGAGTGAAACCGGCCGGATTGTGCTGGCGATCAATCGCGGCTGGCGCTACAGCCCAAAGTTTGTGGACGGTGGACACGAGCCAGCATTCGACGACTCAAGTTTTGATCGCGTCGTGGTGCCGCACACCAATGTGAAGCTGCCATGGCATGGATTCGATGACAAGGATTATGAGTTCATCTCACTCTATCGTCGCAAGTTCCGCCTTCCGGCAGAAGCGCGCGGAAAGCGGGTCTTTGTTGATTTTGAAGGCGTGATGACGGCGTCGACTGTTTGGATCAACGGCAAGCGCCTGGGCGAATACAAAGGTGGCTACACGCCATTCTCGTTCGATCTGACGCCGCATGTAAATTTCGATGGCGACAATGTGCTGGCAGTCGATGTGGATTCGACAGAGCGGGCGGACATCCCTCCGTTTGGCTATCAGATCGACTACCTGACATTCGGTGGGATTTACCGCGAAGTTGCCTTGAGGATTGTTCCCGCCACGTTCATCGAAAATATTTTTGCCCAGCCAAAGGACGTTCTAAGCGGCAATCCGACGCTGGATGTGCAGTGTTTCGTGCAGCATCTTGAGGCATCGCGCGATGGCCTGACACTCGAAGCGACCCTGCTTGATGGTGATAAGACGATTGCGAAAGCGTCGCAAAAGCTTCCGGCATCAGCCATTGCAGCAGAACCATCCAGTCATATTGTTGCGTTCGGCAAGCTGAATGGCATTGAATTATGGGACTTGAAGAGCCCGAAGCTTTACACGGTCAAGGTGCGTCTGCTGCGCGGTTCTCAATCGATCGACGAAGATACGCGACGCATCGGATTCCGCGAGGCGCAGTTTACCGACCACGGCTTTGAGTTGAACGGCAAAATCATCAAGCTGCGCGGTCTTGACCATCATCAGACATTTCCGTTCGTGGGGCAGGCGATGCCCGGACGTGCGCAAAAGCGAGATGCTTACATTCTGCGCAAGCAGTTGCACTGCAATATCGTGCGCACGTCTCATTATCCGCAGTCACGGCATTTTCTTGATGCCTGCGACGAATATGGGCTCCTGGTGCTTGAAGAGATTCCGGGCTGGCAGCATATTGGCGATCTGGCTTGGCAGGACATTTCCGTCGATAACGTGAGCCGTATGATCCGGCGCGACTGGAACCATCCATCGATCGTGCTGTGGGGCGTGCGCATCAACGAGTCGCGCGACAATCATGATTTCTACACGCGCACCAATGCGATGGCGCACAAGCTCGACCCGACGCGGCAGACGGGCGGCATTCGCAACTTCCAGGAGTCGGAGTTTTTGGAAGATGTGTTCACGGTGAACGACTTTGGCTGGCCTCTGAAGCCGCCGAACCATCCGCGCTATCTGAATACTGAGTTTGTAGGACATACCTATCCGGTCAAGACGATCGACGACGATGAGCGTCACCGCCAGCACACCACCCGTCATGCGCGAGTGCACAACCAGCTCGCGTCCAATCCGCAGTATGCGGGTGGCATTGGCTGGTGCGCCTTCGACTACAACACGCATAGTGATTTCGGCGCCGGTGACCGCATCTGCTACCACGGCGTGACGGATATCTTCCGCGAGCCAAAACCTGCCGCGGGATTTTACAAATCGCAGTGCGATCCGGAAGAAGAGATTGTGCTCGAGCCTGCATTCCACTGGGCGCAGAGCGATGAGGCGATACACTTTACCGTCGCGATGATCTGCTCGAACTGCGACCACCTGAAGCTCTTTGTGAAAAACAACAACGAGTGGAAGCCGTTTGTCGAGGTCGATCCGGACCGTAAGCAGTTCGATCATCTGAAATATGCGCCATTCAGCGTGGACCTTACCGAATCGAAGTGGAAATGGGGAGATCTCCGGATTGACGGCTACCTTAACGGCAAACAAGTGGTGTCGAAGACGTATTCCGGGCTCGGTGTCGATCAGAAATTTTCCATCCATGCCGACGACCACGAACTGGATGCCGATGGAGCCGATACGACGCGTGTGGTTCTGCGGGTGACAGATGAGTTCGACGCGATTCGGCCCTATGCGAACGACCCCATTGTGCTAACGCTCGAAGGGCCGGCGGAGTTGATCGGCGACAATCCATTTGGCCTGATAGGCGGCACGGGCGCCGTGTGGATTCGCGCTAAAGAAGACGCCGGGATGGTGCGTTTGACGGCGAAGCATCCCAGGCTGGGAAGCCAGACGGTAGAGGTGGCAATCCGGTCAGTTCCTGCAGAGATGGCGTAAGGGCCGGCGCCTCATAATGAGAGACGCGGTTTAGTCTGATAAAAAAAGACTGCGGGTGCTATGCTTTGTGATTCACGTAGACTCTCATTCCCATAAGGACGAACCATTTTGGCTGGCCGCAAGCAGGCATCTACCCGGGTAACGATTCTCGATGTAGCCCGCAAGAGTGGCTTCTCAGCATCTACTGTCTCGATCGTTCTCAACGAGGCGCCTCTCTCGCGCTATGTTGCCGCTACCACCAAGGAACATATCCGCAAGACGGCGAAGGCGCTGGGCTATCGGCCCGACGCCTTTGCCCGTTCACTGCGGAGCCGCCGCAGCCACACCATCGGCGTAATGATCTTCGACATCTCCGACCCCTTCTGCACGCTGATCCTGCGCGGAATCGAGAAGACGCTCCATCCGACGGACTATCTGCCGATCATCATGGATGCGAACAACGAGCGAAAGCAATTCGAGGGCTACCTCGAAATGCTGATTGATCGGCGCGTGGAGGGACTGATCGTTGTCGCCAACTGGCTGTTTGCCGAAACAGACCTGTTGACCGACATGGAGAAGCACAATATTCCAACCGTTGTGATTGGTCGCGATCTGACAGCAAGCCGCATCAGCTCCGTTCTTGTGGACAACTCGGCTGGAGCGTATGCTGCGCTGGATCACCTCTATCAGCTTGGCCACCGAAAGATCGCATTCATCCGCGGACCGGAAAGTCTGCATGACAGCGTCAACCGCTGGAAGGGAATCGAGAAATTCGCCGTCGAACATGACATGCCCCTCGATCCAAAGCTGATTCGGCAACTGCCGGAAATGCTCGACGCCAACTCTGGGTTCGATGGCGGCATCGAGTTGACGAACGACCTGATCCGTTCGCGGCGCAAGTTCACGGCGCTGATGGCATTCGACGATCTCACGGCTCTTGGCGCGCTGCGTGCACTCATGCAGGCTGGAGTACGTGTTCCGGAAGACTGCTCGGTGATTGGGTTTGATGGCGTGCCGCCCGCAGCCTTCAGCACGCCCGCAATCACGACCATCTGCCAGCCGATGGAAGAGATGGGTGCGATCGGCACGCAGTGGATTCTGAAATCGGTTCGCGAAGACGAGGATAAGCGTTCCACCACGCCTGTTTTGCAGCTTCTGTCCCCGTCAATCGTCATTCGCGATTCGACCCAGCCAAAATAACCTTCCCTCTAACTTTTACTTTCCCCTTGACAACAGTGTAGAGATAACGATATTTCCAATATTCAATCGTTTGAATATTTCTGCTCTCGACCAAAGAAAAATCAAACGGAGTAAGACCGTGTAACGCGGTGGGAGATGCCGCGCGTCCCGGTCAATTTTTTGGAGGGCCCCATTCCATGCAGTTCGGTATTTCCGCTTTGTGCCGCAGAACCCGTCGCTACACCCGGGCGATTTCGGCGTCATTCGCTTTCGCAGTTCTTCTATGCTGTTCCATCGCGCTTGTCGCGCAGGAAGTCACAGGAACAATTCTAGGTACCGTCACAGACAGCTCTGGCGCAGTGGTGCCCGGAGCGAAAGTTACCATCACGAACACGGACCGCGGCGCGATAGAACGCGTCGTGACGACCAATAAAGCGGGCGAGTACTCAGCTCCGCTGCTCCCGATTGGGAAGTATTCGGTGACGATCGAAGCTCCGAACTTCAAGAAAATTACGGAGTCGGGCATCACCCTCAACGTAAACGACAAGCTCAGCGTGAACGGAGCCCTCGAGATCGGTGCTGCCACTGAGACCATCTCCGTCCAGGCGAATGCGCTGCAGGTAGACACGCAATCGGCTGCCGCGACCGGACTCATTACCGGCACGCAGGTGCGCGAACTGGCGCTGCAAAGCCGCAACTACGAAGAACTGGTGGCGCTGATGCCGGGTGTGACCGGCGATATCGGCGATGCGCTATATGCTGGCGTGAGCGCTCCCAATGGCAACACAAATGAGACTGCATTCTCGCTCAATGGCAGCTTCGGTACGCAGAATAACTGGTCGATTGACGGCGCGGACAATGTGGATCGCGGCGGCAACTTTTCTTTGCTGAACTATCCCAGCGTCGACGCAATCGACGAGTTCAAAGTGCTGCGCGGCAACTACAACGCCGAATATGGACGCGGTGCCGGTGGCCAGATCAACGTCATCACCCGCTCGGGAACCTCCAAGTTTCACGGCGGACTGTACGAGTTTTTCCGCAACGATGTGCTCGACGCGAATGACTGGGGCAACAAACAGCAGGACCCTATCGCGGATCGTACGCCATTCCGCTATAACGATTTCGGCTGGACGATCGGCGGTCCTGTTTTCATCCCGCACGTTTACAACGATGCTCGCAATCGCACTTTCTTCTTTTACTCCGAAGAGCTACGCCGCGTCATTCAGTCCAATCCGGTTACCGGCACCGCCCCGAATGCACAGGAGCGCACGGGCATCTTTTCGACGCCAGTTTGCAATACCTATCCCAACCCCGACGGAAGCTGTCCCGGCCAGTTGATTACACAGGTGACCAACATCGATCCCGCAGCCGCGGCTTATCTCAAGGACGTCTATTCTCACCTGCCGCTGCCGCAAGATAGCAGTACTGACCAGCTTTTTTCCAATGCAGCAAATGTCTTCAATTTCCAGCAGGAGATCTTCCGCGTAGACCATACGTTTAATTCCAAGCTGTCCGGATTTGCCCGTTATATTCAGGATTCGATTCCGACCGTTGAGGGTGGCGGTCTCTTCAATGGCAATCCTCTGCCGAACATTGCGCAAACCACGACCAATTCGCCGGGTAAAAATATCGTCGGCAATCTCACCTGGACGATTAACCCGACGCTGCTGAACGAAGTGGAGTATGCGTGGTCCTACGGTGCAGTGCTCAGCACGAATAGCGGGCAACTTGCGGCCAGCAACTCCCCGGATGTTGCGGCAGCAATACAATTACCGTTTCCCGAAACACTGAATCGTATTCCCAGCATCCAGTTCGGCGCACCCAACGCCAGCTTTTTTGGCTTTGGAACGTACAAGGATTACAACAAGAACAACAACATCTTTGACAACCTCACAAAGACCGCAGGGAAGCACAGCTTGAAGTTCGGCTTCTCCTACAATCACTACGAGAAGTCGGAGAATTCCGCATCGAATAATGCAGGAACGTTTGCCTTCGCGGCCACGCCGCCAGCTTCAGGCGCCACCGAATTTCAGCAGGAGTTTGCGCTCTTTCTCCTCGGGCAGTCATCCAACTTCACACAAAGCGCCGTCGATTTTCGTGCTGTCATCTTTCAGAATCAATTCGAGTTTTACGGGCAGGATGAATACCATATCCGTCCGACTCTAACGATCAATTACGGTGTACGCTACGCTCTCTACCGGCAGCCTACTGACGGCAACAACCAGGCGACGAACTTCGATCCAGCTTTGTATAACGCAGCCAATGCTCCTGTGATCGACAACGCCGGCAATATCTGCACTCCGGCAACGCAGCCCTGCAGTGGAACCAACTCGACGAACCCCAATTACGATGCACTGAATGGCATTATTGTCGGCGGCGGAGGAAACGGAGCCCATAATTCGCCCTATGGAACCGCCATCGCTCGTCAGTCGTATAGCGGAGTTCAGCCTCGGATCGGCTTCTCCTGGGATCCGTTTGGAACGCAACTGACAGCCGTTCGTGGCGGCTATGGATTGTTTGTCGAGTCGCCGGGAGTAGGATTCCTCGAGAACAACGAGTTCATCAATCCTCCGTTCGTAGGTGGCACAACCATCAACAATGCTCCATTCAGTGCACCAGGCGGAGGCGCTGCGGCAAATAACAGTGTCCAGAGTTTGGGCGGTGTGGCGACGCAGTGGCATCAGCCTTATACGCAGATGTGGGATCTCGATGTGCAGCGACAGATTCCTTACGACGTAATCGTCGATCTCGGTTATTACGGCTCCAAAGGCACGCATCAGCTTTCGCAGGCGGACATCAATCAACCATTACCGGGTGTGTATGCAAACAATGCTGTGATTCAGAGCCAACTCGGCGGTACCACCGGTGCTGGGGCTGTGCAGATGAATGCCAACAATGAAAATCTGCTGAACATCATTCGTCCCTATCAGGGCTATGGACCGATCGATGTTTATGAGTCGATCTACAGCTCGAACTACAATTCGCTTCAGGCCAGCCTGCAGAAGCGCTTTCGCGCCGGTTCGCTTGTTGGAATTAACTACACATGGTCAAAGTCGCTTACCAACCGGCCCGACGAACCGGGTGGTAACTTGCCTGTGCCGCAAAACACATACAACCTTACGTCAGAATATGGACCATCACGCTTCGACCGGCGCAATGTCTTCAACGCGAACTTTGTGTATGAGTTGCCGTTTTTCTCCCAGCAGAAGGGCTTAGTCGGCCATACTCTCGGCGGCTGGGAGTTCTCCGGCATTATTGAACTGCAGTCAGGGCAGTGGCTCTCGCCGGTAGGTAACTCTTCCGTCGATCCGGGTGGCCTGGGCGTCTTTACTTCGGCGACTGCTCCGCATTCTACCCGTCCGGATCAGGTAGCCAATCCCAACAGCCACGCTCCGCATACGATTGCGCAGTGGTATAACACCACCGCGTTCACTGATGTGCCTACGGACGCGTTCCGCGGGGGCAACGCGCCGCGCGCAACGATCCTTGGGCCTGGAAGCGAGCGGTGGGACCTTTCATTTTTGAAGAACATCAAGGTCTATGAAAGCTCGGCGTTCCAATTCCGTGCCGAGGCGTTCAACATATGGAATCACACGAACTACAATAACGTCGACGTTACTCAGGATGACGGCACAACCGGCCAGGTTCTGGGCGCAGGCGAAAAGCGTATCTTGCAATTAGCATTAAAGTTTAATTTCTAAATCTCTGTTCCCGGGGGACGTATCTGCATGTTGCAAAAGATAGTGGGCTGTTTTGCTGTTTTCACTCTTGCGTCAATGTTCACTCTTTCTGCACGTGCAGATGCTTCGCCTGTGACGGCTCTTCACGAAGGCTGGAGCGTGCAGTCCGGCTGCAAGCTCCAGGCTGAAGGCGAGAAGATTTCAACCGTTGCCTATCATCCGGAAGGCTGGTATGTGACGAGCGTGCCGGCTACGGTGCTCGCAGTACAGGTAGCCGCTGGCACCTATAAAGACCCCTATTTCGGCACTAATCTGCGCGATATTCCTGGAACCACCTATCCCATGGGCAATAACTTTTCCAGACTGCCGATGCCGGACGACAGCCCATACCGTTGCGGCTGGTGGTATCGCAAAGAATTTGCCGTTCCCACAGCGGAAAAGGGGCGCCGGCTCTGGCTGAGGTTCGGCGGCATCAACTACCGCGCGAATATCTGGGTAAACGGCAAACGCATTGCCGATTCGACGCAGGTTGCTGGCGCATACAGGACCTACGAATTCGACGTAACGGATAATGTCGTTCCCGGCAAGCCGAATGTGGTTGCCGTAGAGACCTTTGCGCCGACAGAAAAAGATCTCGGCATCAACTGGGTGGACTGGAACCCATGCCCTCCGGACAAAGACATGGGTTTATGGGGGCCAGTCGATCTGGTGACAAGCGGCCCGGTCGCGTTGCGTTCTCCGATGGCGGTGACGCACTTCACCGATATATCGCTTAAGCAGGCGGATTTGACCGTCTATTCTGAGTTGCATAATGCGTCAGACAAGCCAGTCAAAGGAACTGTAACTGGCACAGTTGCAGGAATCCGCATCGAGCAATCTGTCGAGCTGCAACCGCACGAAGACAAGACGGTGGTCTTCGATCCCGAGACTTACAAGCAACTGCAAATCAAAAATCCCACCGTCTGGTGGCCCTACCAGATGGGGACGCCGCATCTTGAAACGCTCGCGCTGAAATTCACAGAAGGAGGCAAGGTCTCCGACGAAAAGTCAGTGCGGTTTGGAATACGCGAGGTCACCTCCGAGCTTACGGACAAGGGTTACCGGCTCTTTCATGTCAATGGCAAGCCGATTTTGATTCGAGGTGCCGGATGGTCGCAGGATATGCTGCTGCGTCAAGACCCAAAACATCTGCGCGATCAATTCATGATGGTGCGCGACATGCACCTGAATACGATTCGATTGGAAGGCAAGCTGGAGACGGAGGACTTTTTCCATCTCGCCGACGAGCAGGGAATTCTTGTCATGCTGGGGTGGTGCTGCTGCGACCAGTGGGAGCAATGGAAAAACTGGACGCCTGAAAATTACCAGGTGGCGAAGGCCTCGCTGCAATCGCAGATGTTGCGCATTCGCTATCATGCAAGCCTGCTTGTCTGGTTGAATGGCAGCGATAATCCGCCTCCGGCCGATGTGGAGCAGATGTATCTGGACGTGGAGGCGCAGACGCACTGGCCGAATCCTACGTTGTCATCCGCATCTGCAAAGCCTACGACCGTCAGCGGTAAAAGCGGCGTCAAGATGAGCGGACCATACGACTACGTAGCTCCTTCCTACTGGTATATGGATCAGGACAAGTATGGCGGCGGGTATGGGTTCAACACAGAAACAAGTCCCGGCCCTGCGGTTCCGAATGTTGGCAGCTTGAAAAAGTTCATCCCCTCCGACCAGCTGTGGCCGTCAGTGAATACAGTGTGGGAATTGCATAGCGGCGGCGGAAAATTCAGATCGCTGGGAACATTTGACGATGCGATGAAGGCGACGTACGGGACTCCGCAGACGATCCAGGACTACGCACGCATTTCGCAGGCGATGACCTACAATGGCGAGCGTGCCATGTTCGAGGCCTACAGCCGGAATAAGTACACATCGACGGGCGTGGTTCAGTGGATGCTCAACAATGCATGGCCTTCGGTGATCTGGCACTTATATGACTATTACCTCGATACCGGCGGAGGTTATTACGGCACAAAGAAAGCCTGTGAGCCGCTCCACGTTCAGTATTCGTACGACGATCACAGCGTAGTTGTTGTGAATAGCACTTATCAGCCTGCAGGCGCTCTTGCGGTTGCGGCGAAGGTCTACGACTCCAATCTGAAAGAACTATTCAGCAAGGAGCTTCACACGGATGTGGCTGCAGATACGTCGCTGCGCGCGATCCCGATTCCAGATGCAGTTTTTTCTACGTCCTCGAATATATATTTCGTCGACTTGACGTTGAAGAAGAGCTCAGGCGAAGTCGTAAGCCGCAATTTTTACTGGGTTCCATCCACGCTCACCGCATTCAATTGGCCGAAGACAGACTGGGCTTTCACGCCTGTGACACAGCACGAAGATATGACCGTGTTGGAGAAGTTACCCACAGCGAAAGTAGAAGCTGCATCGCATCTCGAAGCCTCGGCGGATGGAAAAACAGTGCAAATTCGGTTACATAACCCCTCCAAGGCGCTTGCATTTCAGGTTTCTGTGGCCGCCCGTAATACCCATGGAGAGGACATTGTGCCTGCAGTATGGTCCGATAATTATGTGGAACTAATGCCGGGTGAATCGCGAATATTGACGGCTACACTCCCGGCCGGTGCAGCAGAAGGCGCGGTGGTCATTGTGTCTGGATGGAATATTCCGGAGCAGACGCTACATCTTTCGTCTACGAAGTTGGTAGCATCCCGCTGATTCGATCGAATCCGATCACAAGCAGTATGAAAGAAGTCATGTATGTCCGGTGAGGCAGTAACCGTCAGCGACGGACAAGTAACACTCAAACGCAGCCTGCGCTTCTGGGATTTGGTGCTCTATGGCATCATTCTGATTCAACCGACAGCTCCGATGCCGAGCTTCGGTGTGATTTATCAGGAAGCGCGAGGCCACGTCGTCACGGCGATTCTGTGCGCGATGGTTGCCATGCTGTTCACCTCGGTCAGCTATGGACGCATGGCTCGCGTCTATCCACATGGCGGGTCGGCATTCATGTACGTCGGCAAGGAACTGCATTCAAGCCTTGGCTATCTCACGGGCTGGTGCCTGGCGATGGACTACATTCTGAATCCGCTCATCTGCACGATCTGGTGCAGTAAGGCCGCGCAGAATTTCATTCCGGAGATCCCTTATCCAGTACTTGTGATCTTCTTCGCGGTGATGTTCACGCTGCTGAACCTGAATGGCGTGGAAACCTCAGCGCGCATCAATGCAGGCATGGCGGCTGCTCTAGGGATCGTGATTGTCCTGGTCGTGGTCGCTTCGCTGCGCTACCTATTTCATTTGCCGCATCAGCCATCTTCTTTTTATACGCAGCCTTTCTATGACCGCAGCACCTTCTCGCAAAGCGGGCTGCTGCGAGGTACATCGATTGCCGTGCTCACCTACATTGGCTTCGATGGTATCTCTACGCTCACCGATGAAGCAAAAGACCCGGCACGCAGTGTCCCGCGCGCGATTGTGCTGACGTGCTTTATCACTGGTGTGCTGGCGGCGATCGAGGTATATCTCGGCCAGTTAGTCTGGCCACACGGACAGGCGTTTCCCGATATCGACACAGCCTATGTGCACATCTCAGGGCGCGCAGGCGGCCCCATTCTGTTCATCATCGTCAACGCTGCGCTGCTTCTGGCGAATATGGGCTCTGGCATGGCATCGCAATTGGGTGCAGCGCGCCTATTGCTGGCGATGGGCCAGGACGGCGCGATACCCAAGAAGTTTTTCGGCGCAATCCATCCGAAGAACCGCATCCCGCGCAACAATGTGCTGCTAGTCGGCGGAATCTGTATTATTGGCGGCCTGGTGTTCAGCTATCAACTCGGGACAGAGCTGCTGAATTACGGAGCCTTGCTCGCATTCATGGGCGTGAACGTTGCTTCGGTAGTGCTGGGCTGGCGCACAGGCAGATTTACGCAATGGTTTTCCATGTTGATCTCAGCTGCAGGATTCTTGACGTGCCTGTTTATCTGGACGAATCTTGGTCCGCTGGCGCGCATCGCAGGGACCGCCTGGGCATTACTGGGAATCCTGCTCTGGATTGTGCGTCGCCGACAAATTCATCTGCCGGATGCGACAGCATGACGATCTTATCGGAGCAGGGAAGCCTGCGTACGTTTGATGTCACACTTGTCGGCGAGTTCAATCTCGATCTGCTGCTGTACGGGCTTCCCGAAGAGCTTTCGGTTGAAAGGGAACTGCTGGCTGACCGAGCGGAGATGGTACTTGGCGGCTCGCCAGCGATTACAGCGCACAATCTTGCGATGTTAGGTGATCGCGTCGGCTTCATCAGTATGGCGGCGAAAGACGCTTTCGCCTCGCAGTGCATGCGTGAGCTGGAAGCGGCCAGCGTCGACTTGTCACGAGCCGTGAATACGGAAAACGGCACCGGAGTGACCGTACTGCTGCAACACGATCATGTCCGCCGCATGCTCACCTATCCGGGAAATACGACGCATCTGCGGTTCGATGATCTTGATCTTGAATATCTTGCCTCATCGCGCCACTTTCACCTGTCCTCTTATTTTCTGCAGACATCCTTGAGGGATGATGTGCCGCGGCTCTTCGCGCTGTTGAAAGAAGCTGGCCTAACCATCTCGGTCGATACGAATGACGATCCATCTGCGCTTTGGAATCACTCCATTGCAGAGATGTTGCAATACGTCGACATACTGTTGCCCAATGAGCAGGAAGCCTGCCGGCTTGCTCACATGGAAGATTTAGACGACGCGATCGCCTGGATTCTGCAATATGTTCCTCTTGTCGTAATAAAGCGAGGATCTGAAGGCGCCCTCGCCTGCACGCGCGCGCATCGGTACACGGCATCTGCAATCAAGATGCCGACGATAGTTGACGCGGTGGGAGCAGGGGACACCTTCAACGCGGGCTTTTTGCATGGCTTTTTGCAGGGATGGTCTGTCGACCGCTCCCTTCAATCTGGAAATCTGGCGGGAGCCTACTCGACCACCGCGATAGGCGGGGTAGCTGCTTTTCAGAATCGTGCTGCGATGCAGCAATTTTTCGCGGAGCACTCCCTGCAAGTAAAGTAATGCTGTGCGTCTCTTTGTAGGCATTGCACTTGCGCGCGAAGCGCAGCAGGCTCTCGAGTCCTTTGTACGCGATTTTCGAGCGGCCTATCCGCGCCTGCGATGGTCTTTGCCGGCGCAATGGCATATAACGCTGCAATTCCTCGGCGAAACAGATGAGTCGCGTTATCTTTGCGCGGTGCAGCAGCTACGCAAGATTCATGCACACTCGGTAGAAATACGGCTTGCCCAGCCGGGATTTTTTGAGCGGGCTGGAGTCTTTCATGTTGCGGTCCAGCCCACGCTGTCACTGATTTCACTTCACGATCAAACAGAGCAGGCGCTGATTCCCTGCGGATTTGAACCGGAGGAGCGAGCTTATTCGCCACACATTACGCTCGCGCGCAAAAAAGGACGAGGCCGGTCTCTGGATTTCGATCAATTACAACAGGCTGTGCCGAGGTACGCCGAGGTGAAGCTGCCTTCTTTTCTTGCCGGAGAATTTCTTCTCTACCAGAGCTTTACCGAACCAGCCGGTCCAAGATACGAGGTGCGCGACCGCTTTCCCTTGATGTAACCTGCATTTTGTACCCATACACATCTCTCCATGGCCAGTTATCGCTCTTCGCACGCAGCAGATTCACTCGGAAAGATCGGTATGCCCGCGCCCATCAAAGAATTAGCGCAGCAAGCGTGGGACATCATCATCGTAGGCGCAGGCCATAACGGGCTTGCCTGCGCCGCCTACTTGGCACGGGCAGGGAAAAAAGTCCTGGTGCTGGAAAGCCGCGAACGCATTGGCGGTGCCTGCACAATCGAAGAGCCGTTTCCCGGCGTGCGTATGTCACCATGCGCGTATCTGGCTGGTCTGCTTCATCCGCTCGTCGTCGAAGAACTGAACCTGCCCCAGCGCGGCTTCACATGGACTCCCGCAGTCAACGGCCTCTTTGTGCCGTTCCTCGATGGCAGCAGCATCCAGCTCTGGGATGATGACGAGAAGTGCGAAGACGAAGTTCGCCGCTTCAGCGCTGGTGACGTAGATGGCTGGCGTGCGATGAACGGCGTGATCCAGCGCTTACGTGATGCACTGCGCCCGGCAGGGCAAGAAGATTTCTGGATTGGCGATGCCCCGACACGCGAGCAGATCGAAGAGCGGCTCGGCAAGGATGAAGAAGCTCGAAGACTTCTGTTCGATTGGTCGATGGCGGAATTGGTCGAGCACTACCTGCGCGACGAGCGATTGCAAACCGCTTATCTAGGACAGGGGGTGATCGGCACCAACGCCAGCCCCTTTGATCCAGGCACTGCGTCCATTCGCTTCCACCATGCTTCCGGCCGCCTCGGCGGCATGCCCGGCATGTGGGGATATGTGAAGGGCGGAATGGGCATGGTCTCGTTTTATTTTTGCGATGCGGCGCGCGAGGCCGGCGCGGTAGTAGCCGCCGGTGTTCCGGTTGCCGGCATTCTTCCCGGCGAAGGTGTGCTACTAGAGGGTGGCGAGCGAGTGATTGCACCCATTGTGATTTCCAATGCCGATCCAAAGCGGACACTGCAAATGCTCGGCAGCGCAGCCGATGGCAGCTGGAGGTCAAAAATCGAATCCGTACCGATCGAGGGCTGCACGGTCAAGTTGAATGTTCTATTAAGTGAGCTGCCCAACTTCACCGCGCGTCCGGGAACGCGGGAGCCGCATCACTTCGGACAGATCAACGCGCCGCTCATCAAAGAAGAATGGAAGAAGGGATATGCCGCTGCGCTCTCTGGACGTTTGCCGGAGCATCTGTGGTGCGAACTCTACTTTCAGAGCGTGCATGATGCCAGCGTCGTTCCCCAGGGTCAGCATACGATGAGCATCTTCGCGCAGTATGTGCCCTATCGCTTTGAAACAGGCACGTGGGACACTCGTCGCGATGAGGTGCAAAAACTGGCGCTCACTTCTCTCGGACGCTTCTGCAGCAACATGGACACGGCTGTGCTCGATGCGCAGGTACTTGGACCGCCAGATATTGAAGAGAAAGTGGGCCTGACTGGAGGACACATTTTCCAGGGCGAATGCCTGCCTCCCTACATGTGGTCGAACCGCCTCAGCGCGCGCACTCCTATGCCCGGTGTCTATCTCTGCGGAGCGTGCACGCATCCGGGCGGCAGCGTCATTGGCATCAATGGACGCAATGCCGCGATGGCAGTCTTGAAAGACCTGAAACAGAAATAGAGCAGAAATAGTTCTGGTCATCGCACCCAACAGCAGGTATGCTGCGCCAAAGCTTCATGCCGGAGAAAACAACCACACCTGCGCTCGCACGCGAACTTGGCACCGTCGACCTCGTCCTCTTCTACTTCGCGGGAGGGCTAAGCCTTCGCTGGATTGCGACGGCAGCCGCTGCCGGTCCAAGCACCATTACGATCTGGATATTTGCCTGCCTGTGTTTCTTCGTGCCTCTCGCTGCGAGCGTGCTTGAGCTTTCCTCGCGCTATCCGCAGGAAGGCGGATTGTATGTATGGACGCGGCTGGCTTTTGGAGATTTCTCCGGCTTCATTGCGGCCTGGACCTACTGGATGAGCAATCTCCCGTACTTTCCAGCAGTGTTGTATTTCGGGGCGGGCAGCGCTCTCTTCGCGATGGGCAAGCGTGGCGAGCATCTGACTAGCAACGGCACGTATTACATGCTTTTCGCGTTGGGGTGGCTAACGCTGATTACCCTGCTGAACATCGTGGGCCTGAAGCAAGGCAAATGGCTGAATAACTGTTGTTCGCTGGGAGCGTGGATTCCCATCGCTGTGCTGTTGATCCTGGCAGGGGTGTTTGCAAAATATCATGGCTCGGCAACAAATTTTTCCGCAAGCAGCCTCCTTCCGCACGCTGATCTAAAGAATGCAATTTTCTGGTCGACGATCTTCTTCGCGTTCGGAGGAGTGGAAACCGGCTCGTTTATGGGCGAAGAGATTAAGGATGCGCGCCGCACCATTCCGCGTGCCTTGATTCTTGCTGGAATTCTGATTGCTCTCTGCTACATCGCCGGCACGATTGCGATGCTGATTGCTCTGCCCAACTCCGCCATCAGCGGAGTCGGAGGGTTTGTCAGCGCCATCCATCTGATGTGTATGAAGCTAGGCGTGGGCTGGCTGGTCGCGCCTGTCGCGCTGCTGGTGGTGCTCAACAGCGTAGGCGGAGCAGCCACGTTTCTTTCTTCCACATCGCGATTGCCGTTTGTCGCCGGCATCGACCGCTATTTACCGCCAGTCTTTGGACATGTGCATCCGCGCTGGCGCACACCGTGGGTAGCAATTGGAGCTTACGGCATTGCCGGCATGCTGTGCGCCCTGCTCAGCCAGGCCGGAACGTCCGTGCGCAGTGCGTACAACGTGCTGGTGAGCATGTCGATCATCACGTATTTCATTCCCTTTGCATTTCTCTTTGCTTCGATGATTCGACTGCAGCGCGAGCCTGCCGCTGAGGGTGCAATACGCATTCCGGGAGGCAAACCAGTTGCGATTCTGCTTGCCTCCGTCGGGCTGCTCACGACATTGCTTACGATTGTGTTGTCCGTTATCCCTCCGGATGAGGAGCTGAACAAGCCACTCGCCATCGCAAAGGTCATCGGGTCTACGTTGTTTTTAGTGGGCGCGGGCGTCGTGGTCTACTATGCCTCGGAACGACGCCAGCGACGGCTCAATGCGCTTTCTCCAGACGGAACGCCGTAGCCTGGAAATCGCCACTCAAATTCAGGTCCACTCCATGCTCCATCCAGTAAGCGCCGCTGGCTGTTTCCGGCAGCTTGCCGTCCGGGTTTGTCGTGATCCAGTGCAGATGGTATTGCGCATCCTTGTCGAGGCCTCGCAGGAAGAGTCGCGGATAGGGATATCCAAGCTGGCTTGAATGCAGAAAGGCGAAGACAGCCGCCTGATTGCCATCCGCCGCGACTGATTCCGTAGCGGAAGTCTCGCTGCCATTCGCGGGCGAAACCAGACGGTAGAGCGCGCCATGCTGCACCGTCTCGCGAATCTCTTTGTATTCGCCAATAAGATGCTGCGCCGTCGCGAAGTCTTCATCCTGCCAATGATTCAAGTTCGCTCCTACGGCAAGCGAACCCTGCATAGACGACAGGAAACGGTATTCGGTCGATAGCCGGCTGTAATTCGCACCGCTCGGTGAATCCGTAACCCAGGCCATCATCACGCCTGGCGTGTAGGCATAGGTAAAGCCATCCTGAATGGTGAGGCGGTCGAATGGGTCTGTGTTGTCCGAAGGCCACACCTCATCGGTGTAACGCAGAATGCCGAGATCGACACGGCCACCGCCGCCCGAGCACGATTCGATTTCAACCTTGGGATGTTTTGCGCGGAGCTCTTGCAGGATCGAATACAGATTCTCGATGTACTTTACGTAGACTTTCTTCTGCTCGTCGGGAGCAACGGCAGGCCAGCCCGGCTCAGACCAGTTGCGGTTGTAGTCCCACTTGAGAAAGACAATATCGTTTTCGTTGAGCAGCTTGTCGAGGAATCCGAAGACGTAGTCACGCACATCCTGCCGCGCAAGATTCAGCACAAGCTGGTTGCGGCCCTCGGAGCGTGGACGCCCGGTAAAGTTCAGCACCCAGTCAGGATGCTTCCGGTAGAGGTCGCTGTCCGGGTTGACCATCTCCGGTTCAACCCAAAGCCCAAAGTCCATGCCGAGTGCGTGGACCTTGTCGATGAGGGGTTTGAGCCCATTCGGAAATTTTTCCTTGTTTACGTACCAGTCGCCCAGTCCAGCATGGTCGTCCTTGCGCTGTCCGAACCAGCCGTCGTCCATGACAAAGCGCTCTACACCGATCTTCGCTGCTTTCTCCGCGAGCACTTCCTGGCCTTGCTCGGTCACATTGAATTCTGTCGCTTCCCATGAGTTGTAAACCACTGGCCGTGGACGCGGCTTTGGCTCCTGAGGCAGAATCTTTGCCAGTTCGAATTGATGCAGCAAGCGGGATGCGCCGCCGATGCCATTATGCGTGTACCCACCATAGAAGACAGGTGTTTCCAGCTGTTCGTTGGGTGCGAGCTTATATCCAAAATCAAATGGATTGTAGCCGCCCGTCACGCGTACCTGGTGCAGCGGGTCCTGCTCAATGGTGATACGCCACGAGCCGCTCCAGGCGAGCGCGCCAAACCAGACATCGCCCGTGTCCTGGTCGTTGCTATTGCCGCGTTCAATGGCGAACCACGGATTGTTCTGCTGCCCAGTCGATCCGCGTCGGCTTTCAATCACGCGCGCGCCCGGACGAACCGCTTCGTGCTGGACATTCATCTCGCCTGCCCAGCGGCCCGTCAGGTAGTAGAGCCAATAGTCCGTGCTGTCAGGTAGCGACCATGTCCCTGCGGCAGCCTGTTCCACCATAACCGGTTCTTTCGTCTTGTTGACGATCACCGCCGACCGTCCCAGCACGCCGGTCGCTGGGTCAACCTGATACTTGAGAGTGACGAAGATATCGCGCGAAATATCTTTCAGCTGGATCGTGAGTGTATTGTCATCAATATGGTGCTCCACATAGTCGAGGACGAGATCTCGATTGCCGTCCGGGAAGGTAACCTTCAGTGCAGGCTCATAAAACAATCCTGCTCCCCAGCCTTGAAACTCCTGCGGTGTGATGCCGCTTGGCAAATCAAAGGCGGACTGACCATCGCCCACATGCGCTGGACCAAGATTGTCAGTTTGCCCCAGCCGTGCACCCCAGTAGAGAGGCTGCAAGGTATTCGCATTGCTGATGCCGAAGATGTAGGACGTATTACCGCCGTTAATACGGAAGACGCGCGTTTGTGAGTCGAATTGAATCGGCGTGCTTTGCCCGAATGTATACGTATACATCGACGAAAGCAGAATCATCAAAATCAGAATCAGTCTACGGCATTGCATTGGAACGTACTCCCTTGAACAGCTAACTATAAAGAAAGGCTTTGAGGGAAAACATATATGGAAATCACAGAGAAAGCTACCCCAGTTCCAGTCGCGATACGCTATTTGTGCAGATACCAGGGGATATTAATGACGACAACTTTTTCATTTCCTTTGACCAGCAACATGAGCTTCAGCAGATTGGCGCGCTGATTGTGTAGCAGATTCTCATACCAGTGCCTCACCACCAGCTCCGGAACCAGAACAGCAATCTGCCTGTCTCCCAGCTTTTTCTGCTCGGCGAGGACGTGCTCCACGATCGGCTGAATGAAAAAACGATAAGGCGACTTGATCGTGACCAGCTCCGGCTCGGGTAAGCCGGCGGCGCGCACCGGTTTCATCACAAAATCCTCCCATACCTGGCAAATGCTGTTTTCCTCGTCTCCACAATCAACGTGCACGGCCTGTACCTCAGGAGACATGGCCATCGCGAAGCGCAATCCCTTTTCACTGATACGGTTCCACCGGTCCATCGGAATAATGACCCGCGGAGGACGCAACCCTTGTAGCCGCAAAGGGTCAGGACAGGCCGTCTCTCTCGCCGTACGCTCATAGTGCCTGTGCACCATGCTCATGATCATGATGAGCGCGGGGATCAGGATGACGGTGATCCATGCGCCGTCCAGAAACTTTGCGACCAGCACCACAAGCAGCGTTAATCCTGTCGCGAAGGAGCCCACACCATTCACGATCATGCGCCCAATCGCATTGCCCTCTTTGTACCAGTGCACGACCATGCCGGCCTGCGACAGCGTAAAGGCCAGGAACGCTCCTATCGCATAGAGCGGAATGAGCCTGTCGGTGACTCCGCCAAAGAGGATCAGCAGCGCGCCTGTAAAGAAGACCAGGGCCGCAATGCCATGCGAGTAGAGCAGTCTGCGTCCTCGCAGAATAAAGACATGCGGCAGGTAGTCGTGCAGCGCAATGGCGCGTGTGAGGCGTGGGAAATCGGCGAAGGCAGTATTCGCAGACAGCGATAGAACAAGCAGAATCGAACCGATGGTGACGTAGTAGAAAATCCCTTTGCCTGCGACCGCAGCGGTGAGCTGCGAAAGCACGCTGTCATATCCTGCACTGCCGGGATCGGTTGCGCCGATGGTGTAAGCGCGGCAAAGCAGAGCGATGCCAGCCAGCAGAACGATGAGTAAAGCAATGATGACCGTCAGCGTCGTCTTTGCATTTTTCCGGGTTGGCTCGCGGAACGCCATGACGCCATTGCTGACGGCTTCGACCCCGGTCATGGCAGTGCAGCCGCTGGAAAACACCTTGAGCATCAGCCACCACGTAAGCGCGGTCGTTGCGGCTGGAAGTTTGGGCGGTGCAACCACTGGTATAGGATGACCGCCACGCACCAGCACATGGAAGATACCCAGTACGATCACGATCAGCAGCGTTCCCAGGAACAGGTACGTAGGCACCAGGAAGGCGACGCCGGTATCGCGCACGCCGCGCAGATTGATCACTGTCAGGAGCAGGAGAATCCCCAGGCAGAGCGCCAGCGTATGCTGATGCAGACTCGGCACCGCAGACACGAGAGCCCCGACGCCCGCGGAGATACCAACGGCCGCCGTCAGGATGTAGTCGATCATCAGCGCCGCCGCAGCCAGTAACCCCGGCCCTTGGCCCAGGTTTGCCGTCGCTACAGTGTAGGAACCTCCACCTTGCGGATAGGCTTCGATCGTCTGCCGGTACGAAAAATAGACGATCACCAGCAGCGCGATGATGGCCAGGCTGACCGGAACGATGTAGCGGACGCCCATGAAACCCAGAGGGATCAGCAGCGTGAGCGCGGCTTCGGGACCGTATGCAGCGGAGCTGAGCGCGTCGAGCCCGAAGATCGGAAGGCCGGCAGAAGGACCGATTTGCTCGGCGCGTTCGTCCAAGGTGGCTAGAGGGCGGCCAAACAGCAGATCGAGAGTTCGCATATCACCTGTTCAGATGCAGGAAGATAAATGCCATAGCTGTGCCCTCATCGTATCGCGTTTTCTATGGCCGGGTGTGAGTCGAAATAGAAACCGCAAGGCAGCCGCATACAGCGGCTCGCCCGTATATCTCTTTTTCAAGAAGAGCTGTCATCCTGACCCTGAGTGGAACGAAGGGGAAGAATCTGCAGTTCTTTTCTCGCGAGCAGAAATGATGGGGTGCCGCGGAAAAACAGCAGATCCGTTGCTTCACTCAGGATGACAACATGCTTGTTCAGTTTATCTATCGACGCACCGGCTAGCGCAGCGCCATCACCACGATGCGGCCATCCGAGTGGAAGCTTCCGCCGGTTGCGGTAAGCGCAGTCTGCAGCGGATTGCTGGGCGTGACATAGGCCGCGCCTGCCAGCACACCTGCAGCGGCAAAACTCTGCTGGATGAAATCGCGCTCCACATCGATGTTGGGATCAATGTGATGCGTTACGCTTCCATTGCGCTGGTCCTTCTCAAAGCCGTTATCGTGCGTGGCCGAGCCAACCCACAAGGGTTTGCCGTCGACGGTTTCTGTCGTCTTCCACACGCGCAGATGATGCCGTATGGCTGCAACCGCCAGAGGATCGGCGCGCGAGAGAGATAAATCCTGAGGCCGCCCAAAAAGATAAAGAATACTCATGGGCATTTCTGTATAGGCCTCGTGCGAAAGCGTCGCCAGCAGGCCATGTACGATGGCATCCTGCGTCGTTTTATCGACGCCGGTCCAGCCTGCAGCAGTGAAGGCCTTTTGCACTTGATCCTGAGTCCCGACGATCGCGAAATTCACCATGTCGCCGGGGTTGCCCTGCTGGTCCTGTACCCGCCGCGGAATATTGGAAAACAAATCCGGAGAAAGCGTGCTGGCCAGATTGATGGATGCAGCTGGAATCGCCGCCGTCTGCGACTTCGACAGCTTCATCTTCACCGCATAGCTGCCATCGCCCGTAAGGTCACTGCTCACATTTACGTTAAGAAAGAGCTTGCCGGTCGTCGGCACATCCAACTGTTTGCTCGCTCCAATCAGAAAGGGAACCGAGGCATCGCCGCTGCTGATGCGTCCGATCAGAGCTCCGCTGTCCGCGCTGTTGAGCGGGAACTGGCGCAGCAGATCCTTCCAGCCACGTGCATTTCCATCCGGAGTGCTCGAGTGGCCATCGGAAATCGTAACTGTTCCGGTTGCAGTAAAGTCGAGATGGTCGCCGACCGTCACAATAACGCCCGTATCCGTCCAGTCTCCCGCCGGTACCTTGAAGGAGTAAGAGCCTTTACGCGAGGAGAGTGCGCTGGCATCAGGAGCTTTCATCTCGATGGCCTGCACACCGGGCCGCACCGTCGTTGCGGCTGGCGCTTGTGAGCTTTGCTGTGCCGTGGGTGGGGACTCGAAATCGCGCACTGGCTTTGTCTGTCCTTGCGCAAAGAAGCACGCGCCAAGCAGGAGACAGATGCCTGGACTCGATAAGAATTTTGAAGAGTGAATCATTTGCTTCTAAAGGCTATAGACGTGGCCAGGTCATTCCGAGTATCCATGATGCCGCTTTTTTTTAAATATTTACAAGATCATCAAAGAAAAAGACCCTGACCGATGCGATCAGGGTCCTTCGAATGAAAAACGGTTGCAGACTAGGTGCCTTCTGACCAGCTGGCCAGATACTCTTCCTGCTCCGGCGACAAGCGATCGATGCCAATTCCCGCAGCTTCCAGCTTCAGGCGCGCCACACGCTTATCCAGTTCCTGAGGAACCGAGTAGACCTTCTTTTCCAGGCTCGCATGGTTCTTGATCAGATACTCGGCTGCCAGAGCCTGGTTGGCAAAGCTCATATCCATCACCGATGCCGGATGGCCTTCTGCCGCTGCCAGATTGATCAAACGGCCTTCGCCGAGCAGATAAATCTTGCGGCCGTCACGCAGTGCATACTCGTCCACGAACTCACGTGTCGCTCTCTTGGAAGAAGCAATGCGCTCCAGCGCCGGGATATCGATCTCCACGTTAAAGTGACCGGAGTTGGCGACAATGGCGCCATTCTTCATCACTTCAAAATGCTCCTGACGAATCACGCTCTTGTTGCCGGTCACGGTTACGAAGACGTCGCCCTGTTTGGCTGCTTCGACCATGGTCATCACGCGGAAACCATCCATCATAGCTTCCAGCGCTTTGGTCGGATCCACTTCCGTCACGATGACTTCCGAGCCCATGCCGCGCGCGCGCAGCGCGAGGCCGCGTCCGCACCAGCCATAGCCTGCCACCACAAACTTGGCGCCTGCCAGCAACACATTCGTGCAGCGGATGACCCCGTCAAGCGTTGACTGACCGGTACCGTAGCGGTTGTCGAACATGTGCTTGGTCAGCGCGTCGTTGACCGCGACCACCGGGTAGCGAAGCACGCCTTCCTTAGCCATGGCGCGCAGGCGAATGACGCCGGTCGTCGTTTCTTCCGTTCCGGCAATCACGCCTTCAAGCGCATCCTGGCGCTTGGTGTGCAGCAGATGCACGAGGTCGCAGCCATCATCCATCGTCAGGTGCGGCTTGTGATCAATCGCTGCCAGAATGTGCGAGTAATAACTGTCGTTGTCCTCGCCCTTGATCGCGTAGGTCTGGATGTTGAAGTCGCGCGCCAGTGAGGCAGCAACGTCATCCTGCGTGGACAGTGGATTCGAGGCGCACAGGGCCACGTCCGCACCGCCATCGCGCAGCGTGATCATCAGGTTTGCTGTTTCTGTGGTGACGTGCAGGCAGGCCGCAACGCGGATGCCTTTGAGTGGTTGGTTCTTGATGAATTCCTTGCGGATTGTCTGCAATACTGGCATCGACTGGTTCGCCCATTCGATGCGCTTGCGTCCCTGGTCAGCCAGGTCGAGATTCTTTACGTGATGTAGTGTTGCGGTCGTTGTCGCCATAAATTCTCCATAGCCACCTGGTCAGAGAGACAAATGTCCGGGGTAGGCCCTCACGGTTGCTCCTATTGAGGATACCATCCGTGGTAGCCAACTGCCGGGCTTCTATTCGACAAAGAGAGACAACCGTCCTGTAACATTGGGACCGTGGCATCCGGCAAAAGCTCGCGGCTTACGGCACGGCAAATTACGTTGATTTCACGCGCCTTGGCCGATCCGCGCCGCTTCCAGATACTCAAGCAGATCAGCGCTTGCGGGCGGATGATGCCCTGTGGCGATCTGCGAGAGCACATGCCCATCACGGCCGCGACTCTTTCCCACCACATTAAGGAACTGGAGACCGCAGGACTCATCACGATTGAACGCGAAGGCAAGTTCGCCAACCTTTCGCTCTGCCGCGATGTCTGGCAAGCCTACCTCGACCAATTAGCGACAATTTAACAAAAGAGATTTGCGACCATTTCCAGCTCTACCCATCAATTAGATAATCATCGAAATGTCGAAATGAAGATATTTCCGATTCAGGAGTAAAGAGATGGGCAAGCTTCAAGGAAAAGTCGCCGTTGTTACCGGAGCATCGAAGGGCATTGGCGCAGGCATCGCAAAGAGTCTGGCTGCAGAAGGCGCTGCGGTCGTAGTCAACTACGCTTCCAGCCGCGAAGGCGCAGATCGCGTCGTGTCTGAAATTGCCAGCAAGGGCGGCAAGGCGATTGCAGTCCAGGGAGACGTGGCAAAAGCCTCCGATGTGCAACGCCTCTTTGCCGAATCGAAAAAGACGTTTGGGCAGCTCGATATTCTGGTTAACAACGCGGGCGTCTATCAGTTTGCGCCGCTTGAAGAAATCAGCGAAGAGCATTTCCAGCGACAGTTCCAGACCAATGTCCTGGGGCTGCTTTTAGTCACACAGGAAGCTGCGAAGCACTTCGGCCCTGAGGGTGGCAGCGTGATCAATATCGGCTCAACGGCAACGACGATGCTGCTTCCGGCGACGGCGGTGTATACGGCCACCAAAGGTGCTGTAGACGCGGTAACAGGCGTGTTGGCGAAAGAGCTGGCCCCGAAGAAGATTCGCGTGAACTCGATTAATCCGGGTGGTGTGGAGACGGAAGGAGTCCATGCGCTCGGAATCATCGGCACCGATTTCGAGAAGGACTTAACCGCCAAGACTCCGCTTGGACGGATAGGGCAGCCGAACGATATTGCCCCAGTCGCGGTCTTCCTGGCGTCGGAAGATTCCGGCTGGCTGACCGGAGAATTAATACAGGTATCAGGCGGCTTGCGCTAAAAAACTAAGGGCCGCAGCGAGCGGCCCTTTTTTCATTTCCCTAGAGAGACACTTTCCAGATCGAGCAGTTTTTTCTTCCGTTCCACTCCCCACCGATACCCGGTTAACGTCCCATCACTGCCAATCACGCGATGGCATGGAACCACCACCGCCACCGGGTTCGTCGCGCAGGCGCGCGCCACGGCGCGAACGGCAGTCGGTTGTCCGATCTCCTGTGCGATCTGCGAATAGGTACGCGTCTCGCCGCGTGGAATGCGCCGCAGAGCCTCCCATACGCGCCGCTGGAACGCAGTCGCGCGCACATCGAGCGGCAGCTCCAGTGCAACCGGATGCTCCGTCATTTGCTCCAGCACCTGCTTCACCATCGTCCCAAGCCCAGACTCATCGCGTACTCTCGCCGATTCCGGGAACCGCGACGCAAGATCGTCTTCCAGCTCGCTCTCCAGCGATCCAAAGGCCACAGCGCAGAGGCCAGTCTTCGTCGCCGCCACCAGCATTTTGCCTAAAGGCGAATCGGCAATCGCATAACGAATCTCGACATCTTTACCGCCGCGGCGATACTCCGTCGGCGTCATCCCCAGGTGCTCATTCGTTGACTCGTAAAGGCGGCTGCTCGAAGCGAACCCTGCGTCATACATGGCCGTAGTCACGCTGTCGTTCGTAATCAGGTTTCGCCGGAAGTGCTCCATCCTGCGAGCCTGCTGGTACTGGCGGGGCGAGATCCCCAAAAAGCGCCGGAACAATCTCTGCGTATGAAACGCGCTCAGTCCGACGAGCTTGCCCAGCCTGTCGAGCTTCACCGTGTTGTCCAGATGCTGCTCGATGTAATCGCATGCCTGCGTCAGCATGTGTGCCTGGGGATGCATCTGTCCAGGCGCGCAGCGTTTGCATGCCCGGTAACCAGCGCGTTCGGCAAGCTCACTCGTAGCGTAGAACTCGACCGACGCGCGCAGCGGCCTGCGGCTCGGGCACGAGGGACGGCAATAGATGCCCGTAGTCCGCACAGCATAGACAAACAGCATGTCGGCAGCGGGCTTCCGTGTCTCCACCATCTGCCACGCCTGATCCCAAATTTGATGCGAAACCTGAACAGCACTCATATCTTCCTCCTGATGCTGTTTTGATCTTCGCGCAAGCTTGGGGGGCGGAACACTCCGCTTCTTGTCGTCAAATTTTGTTATTTTTGCCATCCGTCGTATCGATTCACGAGGCATCTTCGGCGATTCTGATAGAAAAAGTAAAGGGTGAGCGAATAGCCCACCCTTTACCGGTTTTGCACGACTATCTGAGCGACTAAGCCTTCGCCGCGGTTGCGGTGCCAGCCTGCTCGCGCAGTGCGGCAGCCTTGTCGGTTGCCTCCCACGTGAACTCCTTTTCGGAGCGGCCAAAGTGACCGTAAGCTGCCGTCTTTTTGTAGATCGGCCGGCGCAGGTTCAGGCTTTCGATAATGCCCTTCGGCGTCAGCTTGAAATTGGCGCGAACCAGATCTTCGAGCTTCTCTGCTTCAATCTTGCCCGTGCCAAAGGTATCCACCAGCACGCTCACCGGATCGGCCACGCCAATGGCGTAAGCCAGCTGTACTTCGCAACGATCTGCCAGGCCGGATGCCACGATGTTCTTGGCAATGTAGCGCGCCATATAGGCAGCCGAACGGTCGACCTTTGTCGGGTCCTTGCCGCTGAAAGCGCCGCCGCCGTGACGGCCCATGCCGCCATAGGTGTCGACGATGATCTTGCGTCCCGTCAGGCCGGAATCGCCCATCGGTCCGCCAATCACAAAGCGACCCGTCGGGTTGATGTGATACTTGGTGTTTTCGTCGAGGAGTTCGGCAGGAAGAACCGCCTGAATGACGTGCTTGAGAATGTCGGCGCGAAGCTCTTCGTTCGAGATATGCTCTGCGTGTTGTGTCGAGATCACCACCGCATCAATGCGGACTGGCTTGTTCTCGGCGTTGTACTCGACTGTGACCTGGCTCTTGCCGTCAGGCCGCAGGTACGACATCTTGCCGCTCTTGCGCACTTCGCTCAGCCGCTTGGCGAGCTTGTGGGCAAACGAGATGGGAGCTGGCATCAACTCTTCTGTCTCGTTCGTCGCATAGCCGAACATCATGCCCTGGTCGCCGGCGCCGCCGGTGTCTACGCCCATCGCGATGTCGCCCGACTGCTTGTTGATCGACGAGATCACAGCGCAGGTGTTCGAATCGAATCCATAGAGCGCATTGTCATAGCCAATAGCCGCTACGACGCCACGTACCAGCGTCTGGAAATCGACATAAGCGCTGGTGGTAATTTCGCCGGCGATTACAACCAGTCCGGTTGCGGTTAGCGTTTCGCAGGCTACACGGCTGTGAGGATCTTGCTCGAGGCAGGCGTCAAGGATGGCGTCTGAAATCTGGTCTGCAATTTTGTCGGGATGCCCTTCAGTCACCGACTCTGAGGTGAATAAAAACTTGTCGCGTGCGGACAAAATAGTCCTCCCTTATATTCAATGACTTGCGGATAGCCTGCCGCTGGCGCGAGCGAAAAGTGCGGAGCGGAGGATCAAGCCAGGCTCAATCACGCACAGGCATCTAGCATAGATGTTACTAGACCATCCAGACCAGGGGCAAAGCACTGCACTAAAAAGGGAAAAGAACGATTTCAGCGGAGAAATAAGCCAGTAAACGGTAAGCCCTGCCGCAAAATTTCAGGCTTTAGGATTCAGAACCTCGAGAAATTGCAATGCCGCGGTGGTTGTTTCCGGAGCCGACATCGATTGGTGCTGGTTTCCGTTTGTTGCCGAGATGCGATTGCTGACGTAATGCCACACAAACCATCCAAGAGCCGAGAGCAGCACCAGCAGAACGGCCACGCCTGCCCAGCGCAGGCGCATATCCGGGCGCGGCGCGTCCTCAGCACGACCCTTGCTTATTTTTTCCGCAAATTCAATCCAGCTGGCATCATCATCTTTGAGCTGTCCGCTTTCCTGATAGGCGGACATGAAGCGATTGACCCATGCATCTTCGTCCAGGCCAACCACGCGCGCGTAGCCGCGCACAATGCCCTTGTTGAAGACGCCTCCTGGCAGAACATCGAAGTGTTCTTCCTCGAGGGCGACCAGGTGGCGACTGCTGATCTTCGTCGCGTCGGTAATGGTGTCGATCGCGATGCCGCGGGTCTCCCGCTCTTTCCGCAAATCTTTGCCGAACTGACTCATACTCCTATTCCTGCGCAGATACGCTTTGGGGCTAGCAAAATCTTGCAAAAAAGATGTTGCGCTACGGACGAGTCTGATGCACAACCTCTAGGGCAAACCATAAAACTCTCGACCTTACAAGTCAAAAGAAAAAGTATTCTTTTCCTTTTCTTTTCATGTACCTAAAGTAAGCTCGCTACTGCATTTCTTCAAATCTATGAGATGCGAACTGTAGTTCGCAGGCTTCTCTTCCTTTGATTATCGGCAGTATGGCCGGCTTTGTTACACTGAAGTTTCGAGAGATTTTCGCCTTTTCCCAGGATGGAACGGCGCTGGGGCTCCTCCCACATCACCTTCTAAAGGTTTTCCACCATGAATAAGCTCGTCCTCGGCAATCTCCTTCACCGGCCCCTGCGCACCATCATCGGCATCTTTGCCGTGGCCGTCGAGGTCATCATGATCCTCTCCATTGTCGGGATCTTTGTCGGCCAGGTCGAGCACTCCAAGGACCAGACCAGCGGCATCGGTGCCGATCTGATCGTCCGTCCGCCCAATGCAAGCTTCATCAGCGGCGTAGGCGGAGCGCCCGTGCCTGCCAAAATCGTGGACGTCCTCGCCAGACAGCCGCACGTCGCCGTCGCCACACCGGTCATTCAGGACTTCAGCCTCGCCGGATCGCCCGAACTCATCTGGGGCATCGACTACGACAGCTTCAACGCGCTCAAGCCCTTCGTATTTCTTGAAGGAGGCCGTTTTCAGGGCCCCAATGACGTCATCATCGACGACGTTTTTGCCCGTACCGATGCCGGCCATCACCTCGGCGACACCATCCTGATCAAGAGCCATCCCTTTCACATCTGCGGCATCGTCGAGCATGGCCGGGGTGGCCGCAAGTTTCTGCCCATTCACACGCTTGGCACCATGGTCGGCAATCCGGAGAACGCCTCGCTCTTTTACCTGAGAAGCGACAATCTTCAGAATCAGGAGCTCATTCGGAAGGAAATCCTCGCCGTCGCCGGTCTCAGCCAATACGAGGTGCAAACGCTGCAGGAATGGATGTCGCTGATGACGCCCGAACACCTGCCCGGCTTCAACGCCGCGCTGCGCAGCGTCATCAGCATTGCCGTCGTGGTCGGCTTCATCGTCGTCTTCCAGACCATGTATACGGCTGTGATGGAGCGGACGCGTGAGATCGGCATCCTCAAGTCGCTGGGCGCATCGCGCTCTTACATCACGAATGTGGTGCTGCGTGAGGCCGCGCTGATCTCGATAGCGGGCATCATCCTGGGAATCGGCCTTACCTATCTGCTCAAGATTGGACTAAGCTATCGCTTCCCGACACTGCCGTTTCCGGTAAGCCTTCACTGGCGCATCAACGCTACATTGATCGCCTTTACCGGCGCGATCCTCGGTGCACTCTACCCGGCACTCAAGGCCGCCCGTAAAGATGCCATCGACGCCCTGGCCTACGAATAAGTCAGTTCTGTAGTGATGCCGTCATTCTGAGCGCGACGAAGAATCCACACGGATTTTCCCCGGTCACTACTGCTCGCACCTTTCAGCCAAGAAGACTTTACATCGGTGAATGGGGCGCAGAGAAATCTGCGCTCTCATCTCCAATCAGCCTTACACCGGCTGCAGAAAATCAGCCGAGACCGGGTTCTCATAGAGCGAGTAATCCCGCGTAACCACGGTCAACCCGGAAGGCGTAACGAAGTAGTTGCGCCGATCCTCGTTCTGGTCGTAGCCGATCACCGTGCCCTCCGGCAAATGTACGTCGCGGTCGATGATCGCTTTCTTGATGCGGCAGTGTCGTCCAATGTTGACGTGCGAGAAGACGATGCTCGAATCGACCTCCGAATACGAGTTCACACGCACATCCTGCGAAAGCACGCTGTTGCGCACGACCGCGCCCGAGACGATGCAGCCGGTTGAAACGATCGAATTAATGGCCATGCCCGTGCGTCCCGGTTCGCCAAAGACGAATTTCGCCGGAGGATACTGGCGCACCCGTGTCCGCATCGGCCAGTTCGCGTCATACAGGTTGAAGATCGGCGATACCGAAGCGATATCCATGTTGGCTTCGTAGTAGGCATCCAGCGTCCCCACATCGCGCCAGTAAAGCGCATCCTGCCCATTCTCATCGACAAAGTTATAGGCGTGCATCTTGTACTGGCCCAGCAGCGAGGGCAGAATGTTGTGCCCAAAATCGTGCTTCGATGTCGGGTCTTCGGCATCCTTCATCAGCGCGGGGAGCAGCACGTCGGTATTGAAGAGGTAGATGCCCATCGAGGCATCCACCATCGTCGGATTGAAAGGTGAGCGCAGCTCCGTCGATTTTGGCTTTTCGTGAAAACCGATCACCTCGCCCGTGCGCGATACTTCGACCACGCCGAAGCGCGATACATCGGCTGGATCAATCGGCAGCGTGGCCAGCGTCACGTCAGCGCCGGTGTCATTGTGGTGCTGCAGCATCTTGCCGTAATCCATCTTGTAGATGTGGTCGCCGGAGAGGATGAGCACATGCTTCGGCTGCTCGGAGCCAATCGAATAGATGTTCTGGTAAACCGCGTCGGCGGTGCCCATGTACCAGTTGGCGCTCACGCGCTGCATGGGGGGAAGGATCTCAATAAACTCGCCCAGTTCCTGGGCAACGACGCTGGTCCAGCCTTCGCGGATGTGGCGATTGAGTGAGAGCGCCTTGTATTGCGTGAGGATGTAAACGTGGCGCAGATCGGAATTGATGCAATTCGAAAGTGTAATGTCGATGATGCGGTAATTGCCGCCAAAGGGAACTGCGGGTTTCGCGCGATCGCGAGTCAGCGGGAAAAGACGTTCTCCTGCGCCGCCTGCCAAAAGTACGCCGAGTGTATCTTTCATGGATACGACGCCCCTCATTGCTTTTGCTCAGTCTCCAGTTCTGCGGCTTCGGCAAGTTGCACTACAAAGAACTCTACCGCGTCTCGGAAATGGCGATACTAGCATATAGAACAGCAATTGGGAGTCAATGCCATTAATCCACTCGTTCGTCCCCCTGAATGGCGATACGGAGCGAGCGTAGAAAGTGCACGTCCTGCGAAGAAAAGGGCTTGCCATCCTTTCCTACCTCTTGCTGGTCACGTGCATTCGATGACTCAAGTGCAGCCTCTGGTTGCTGTTCCAGCTCGTTCAGGCCAATCGTCGCTTCCAGCATGAGCAAAACATCAAATCCTTGTTTTCTTATGTCTTGCACCACACCGGCAATATGTTCCGATTCAGAGACCGTCTCCTGAATGGCTTCCCCCAACTGCTGAACGAGTTTTCTCAGCTTTGCGTTCAAGGTGTCTGTCTCCGTTTCCCCCTGCCATCGAGCCGGCCTGGAGCGCGCTGGAATGTTCTTTACCTTACTTGTGATGTTCGAGGAGGGCAACCGGAATCAGAACGGCTGATAAACTTTTGTCTATGGAGCCGAACACGCTCGGCCGCAAACTCGGAATCGGTGTCCGCGTCGCGTCCAAAATGCTTCTTGCCCGCGCCACGCAAAACACCCCTCCGCCTGCCGCTCCCTCCGTTTCGGAGACCGTGCAGCAGCAAGCCACGCATCCAACTCAAGTGTACTCTGCCCGTGGAAAAGCTGTCGCTCGCGGATCGCGTAAATTCGGCGAAGCGGTGTGGGGACCCTTCGCGCATGCCAGCGGCGTGTTGTGGCTCGAAGTGACAGGACTCTTCTTCGCCATCTTCACGTTTTTTTTCGCCGTGAACGCCTACAAGCTGCGCTACGAATGGGCCATCGGCCCCGATCACCAGCGTTTTCTGGTGTATTCGCTCGTCACGCTGGCCTTCGGCTACTTCACCTTCAGCTCGTTCTACCGCGCGCGCCAAAAGGAAAAGCTGAAGCGACAGAAACAATAGGCTGTCATCAAAAATGGGCTGTCATCCTGACCCTGAGTGGAACGATCTGCTTTTTTCTTCACCTGCCGCGACGTTGGGTGCCCCATTCTTCGCGTAGCGAAGAATGGGAAAGAACAACATGAAACATCCCGTCTTTTCCAGCCTTAGCTCGCAAACATGCAGCAGAAACGATATCCTTCTCCGTTCACCTCATGTCCACTGATCGCACCGCAAAATCCGTCTATACCTCCGCTGACCTCGAATCCACCGGTTTTGACCCGATCAAAGACCTTGGCTTTCCCGGTGAATTCCCCTTCACGCGCGGCATCCAGCCCACCATGTATCGAGGCCGCCTCTGGACCATGCGCCAGTACGCCGGCATGGGCGACGCCGAGGAGAGCAACCGCCGATACAAATTTTTGCTCGAACATGGGACAGCGGGTTTATCGGTAGCCTTCGACCTGCCCACGCAGATCGGCTACGACTCCGACGATCCGATGTCGCTCGGCGAAGTGGGCAAAGTTGGCGTGGCCATCGATTCCATCGAAGACATGGAACGCCTCTTCGACGGCATCCCGCTCGATAAAATCTCCACCTCGATGACCATCAACGCGACGGCCAGCATTCTGCTCGCGCTCTACGTCGCCGTCGCAAAGCGCACCGGAGCTGAGGTGAAAAAACTCTCCGGCACCGTGCAGAACGACATACTCAAGGAGTACATCGCGCGCGGCACCTACATCTATCCCATCCGCCATGCCATGCGCATCATCACTGACATGTTCGCGTGGGCCAATCAGGAAATCCCCGACTGGAACACCATCTCCATCTCCGGCTACCACATGCGCGAGGCTGGATCGACCGCCGCGCAGGAAGTCGCCTTCACGCTCGCCAACGGCATCACCTACGTGCAAGCCGCCATCGACGCCGGACTTGATATCGATCAATTTGCCCCGCGCCTGTCGTTCTTTTTCAACGCGCACAACAATTTTTTTGAGGAAGTCGCCAAGTTCCGCTGCGCTCGCCGCGTCTGGGCGCACCTCATGCGCGACCACTTCCGGGCAAAAAGTCCGCGTTCCTGGATGCTCCGCTTCCATACGCAGACCGCCGGCTCCACGCTCACCGCGCAGCAGCCGGAGAACAACATCGTGCGCACAGCCATACAGGCGCTCTCAGCGGTCCTGGGCGGCACGCAGTCCCTGCATACCAACGGCTACGATGAAGCCCTCGCCCTGCCCACCGAAGAGGCAGCGCGCATCGCTCTGCGCACGCAGCAAATCATCGCCAGCGAATCCGGAGTAGCCCAGACCGTCGACCCCTTTGCAGGCTCGTACTACATCGAGTCACTGACAGCAGAAATCGAGCAGCAGGTAAAAACCTACCTCGACCGCATCGAAGCCATCGGCGGCATGCTCCGCGCCATCGAGCAGGGCTGGGTGCAGCAGGAAATCCAGAACGCCGCCTACAGCTACCAGCGCGCCGTCGATTCCGGCGAGGCCACGGTCGTCGGCGTCAACCGCTTCACCCGCGAAGATGAGCCGGGCATCCCAATCCAGCGCATCAACGAAGATTTAGAGCGCAAGCAGGTCGAGCGTCTGCAGGCCCTCCGCCAGCGCCGCGATAGACTCCGCTGGCAATCCGCTCTCGATCGCGTGAAAGACCACGCCCGCTCCGGCCAGAATTTGATGCCCACCATCCTAGAAGCCGTAGAAAGCTACGCCACCGTAGGCGAAATCGCCGCCGCCATGCGCGAAGTCTTCGGTGAGTATCAGGAGTCCGTTGTAATTTAAGCGATGGACGGGTGCCCCATCGATGTCGTGGACGGACATATTTTCGGCCCTCCTCATATTCCAGAAGATCAGGACTCCACCGGCTTTCACGTGCCTACCGGACAAGCTGATATGCGAACGCTTCAGTTCCGGACCAAAAGCCGCCTGCTCGGCATCCCTTATGTAGGAAACGGGACGACCTACTGGTATGCGCTCGAGAAAGACTGGCGGTTCATCGGTAAAGCCGCAACTCCCGCAGGTTAGCCGGGTGCCCCAGGTTCCCGTGAGCAACGCCGAACGGTAACCTGCGGTTGTTCACGCAGAGTCATTTGTGATGAGTGACACAGTTTTGAGAAGATAACCCGTTCCACGGTTACTACGCGGAGGCGCACGTGTCCTCGATCTCAAACATCCTCTTCCCGATAGATTTTTCTCCATCCAGCTTTGCTATGGCCCCGTATGTGAAACGAGCAGCCATTCTGGCCGGCGCCAAAGTGTCGCTCATCCATGTTTTCGATCCCGCCAGCTACAACGGCTTCGAACTCTACCTGCGAGCTGTCCCCGAAATTGCAGTGGAGCATCAGAACATCGCCCGGGAGAGGCTCGATTCGTTCCTCCCAAACGAATTTCCCGCCTCGGAGTGTCCGAGAATCCTCCTCGCCGGAGATGCAGCCACTCAGATCGCCCACACTGCCAGAAACGGCTTCGATCTCATCATCATGCCCACGCACTCCGGATTTTTCCGGCGCATGCTGCTTGGCTCGACAACGGCCAAGGTGCTCAATGACGCGGATTGCCCGATGTTGACCAGCATGCACGCTGAGACGATTGCTCCCCGGCCCCCGGAACACCGCGAGTGGTTATGCGCGGTCGGGTTAGGGCATGACTCGGAACGAGTGCTTCGCTTTGCCCATAAGATGTCGAAGGAAGCAAGGGCCAACCTAACCATCATTCATGCCATTCAGTCCGAAGACGCCATATCGCCGGTGCGGCTGAATCTCGAAGAGCAAGTGCAATCCGCGGAACGGCACGAGGCGCACCAGCACATTGCCGATCTGCAAAAAAGAGTGGGTGTCGACCTGCCCGTCCACATCGTAGTAGGGACGGTGAAAGAGGCTCTGGTTGAAGCTGCCCGGCGAACCGACGCCGATGTGATGTTCATCGGACGGAGCCCTCAGTCCGGCGCGCTTGGCCGCCTGCGCGACCTCACCTACACCATGGTTCGCGATTCACCCTTTCCTGTCCTAAGTGTCTGACTTTGTGATTTTTGAAGGTGGAGCTCGCACCGCTTCAGATGGATTGAGAGCCCTGGGCTGCTGCGTAGAACCACGAACGAAAATCTTTAAAACGCATCAATCAGGGAATAAACATCGCAGTGAAGCTTGTCACAAAGCGATGACAATGCGGTGACATTTCTCTCGAATGGTGGAGAGTAGGCTGGCTCAGGATTGTGAACCCAGACATCCCCGCCTGCGGTTTGATTCCAGCCCTTTGTCGACACCGGTCGCGCAAAAAGGGCAGCACAAAAACAGTGGGGCTTGCAGTAAGCCAGGAGTCTCCGTAATGAAAACACTATTGCGTCTTACCGTCAGTGCAGCATTGGCTCTGTCGACGGGAGCCATTTCCTTTGCCCAGCACTACACCCAAACTAACCTGGTCTCAAACACCTCAGGAGTCGCTCCCGTCACCGATCCTCAATTGATCAATCCCTGGGGCCTGTCTCGCGGCTCCGGCAGCCCCTGGTGGGTCTCCGATAACGCCACCGGCTTCAGCACCCTCTACAACGGCCCGGGAGCCAAGCAGAGCCTGATCGTCACCATCCCGCCGTCGAATCCCAACAACAAACAGACGCCGACCGGTACTCCAACCGGCACCATCTTCAACGGCAGCACCACCGATTTCCTGCTGGCGCCCGGTGCTCCCGCGACTTTCCTCTTCTCTACGATTGATGGAACCATTGTCGGCTGGAATGCGACCATCGGCGTTGCGCCAAAAGCGACGCCTCCTTCGACCCATGCCATGACGGTAGTCAGAACCACCGATGGTTCCAGCTATACAGGCCTGACCAGCGCTTATATCCACGGCAATCGTTATCTGTATACGGCCAACTTCACCAAGGGCCGTGTAGATGTCTACAACAACGCGTTTCAGCGGGTGCATTTACCGGATGTGCAATCTGGCGGCAATCATTCCGATGACTTTGCCTTCGATGAGGACCATCATCATGACGGCAACGAGCCTTTTGTCGACGAACGCTTGCCGCGCAACTTTGTGCCTTTCAACGTGCAGTCCATCGGCAACGACATTGTCGTCACCTATGTGCTCCACCAGGAAGGACAGCCCTTTGAAACCGACGGTCCAGGCCTGGGCTATGTCGATATTTACAGCGCCTCCGGAGAGCTTCTGCGCCGCCTCGAACATGGGGATTGGCTCAATGCTCCGTGGGGTGTGGCTCTGGCTCCGCTCGACTTCGGACGCTTCAGCCACGATCTGCTGATCGCCCAGTTCGCGGGCGGTGGCACCACGCAGTCCAGCGGATTTATCGCCGCCTATGATCTCGCGACCGGAAAATTCCACGGCCTGTTGCAGGATTCCACCGGAAAGCCGCTCTCGATCAATGGCATCTGGGCCATCAGCCCGGGAAATGTCAGCCCCGCCAACAGCGATCCCGCAAAAGCTCCGGCTGCGGAACTCTACTTCACCGCTGGCCCCAACCATGGCTCAGGCGGACTGTTCGGCTATCTCACGGCAGTTTCCGCGGAACTGATCAAAGGCAACGACCAGTAAATCAAAATAACGAATGATTGAAACAGGCAGGCCCATCTTCACGCGATGAAGGTGGGCCTGTATTTGTCTAGATTATTTTTCGAGTAACTCGAGGCTCGTCATTCTGAGCGCAGCGAAGAATCCCAACGATAAGGAGATTGGTAGGCGAGGGCTTCAGCCCTCGCAGAAAAGTCAGTAAAAGCGCGGCTTCAGCCGCTGATGTCTCGCTTCCTGGAGACTATGCAGCCAGTCTAGAAAGACGGAATCACCCGCGACTTCTTCAACTGCTCAAACAATTCAAAGAACGAAGCAGGCGTCTCCTGATACTGCATAAATCCAAGCTCTCGGCTCTTCGTCATGTCGTTCACGCACTCGATCTTCCGTCCGAGATCAGCATCGGTATGCCACCACGAAGCCAGCTTGTCCACGTTGCTTTCAACAAGCCCGTATTTCGCCGCAATCTCCGCCCATAGCGGTGCAGCCTCGCTCATCTGCGTTTCCAGCGGAGCCGTTTCCGCAGGCGGAGGAGCAGCTTCCACGCCAAAGTAAGCACCCAGCTGCGGCCAGAGCCAACGCCAGCGAAAGATATCGCCGTTCACCGTGTTGAATGCCTGATTATGGGCTTTCGGAGTGATCGCCGCCCACTCCAGTTGCTGCGCCAGCAATCGCGCATCGCACACATCGGTCAGAAAACTCCACTGTTCGTGCGAGCCGGGATAGACGAACGGCCTTCCGGTTTCACGGCAGATCGTCGCGTACACGGCCAGCGTCACACCCATATTCATGGCATTGCCCAGCGCATATCCAATCACGGTGTGCGCACGATGCACGCTCCAGGTAAAGCCCATGCACTTTGCTGCCGCGAACAGGATATCTTCCTGCGTGTAGTAAAAATTCTCACCGGGCAGGCGCGGCTGGTCTTCGCGGAAGGGCGTCTCGGCCTGCGTCTTCCCATAAGACTCAAATGGGCCGAGGTAATGTTTCGTGCCCGTAACCAGTGCCGCGTGCTTCAGATTCTTCGCGCCTTCGAGAGCCTCAAACAGGTGTTCAACCATCGCGCCGTTTACGCGGACATTTTCCTTTTCCGTCGGCTGCCGCAGCCACGCGCAGATAAAGACATCGGTGACATCTAGTCCTGACACGGCCTGTTTCAACGACTTCTCGTCAAGCAGATCGGCTGCCACCGGACGGATACCCGGCCCCGGCTGCGGCTTTCGCGCAAGCCCATAGACGTCCCACCCCTTGCTCGCCAGATGTTGCGCAAGATTTCCCCCTGCGATTCCCGTGGCACCTACGACCAGCGCTCTTCTTCTGCTCATTGAACTACCTGCTCTTTCCGTTTTTCTCTTGGATGTGCCAGCATTCGCGAAAGGCTCAGACGTCACAATGCAGTACGAGCGCCTGGCATTCGATACAATCCAAAATCATCGCCATAATCATTGGAGGACTATCTTGGAAAGACGCCGATTCCTGACCTCGTCTCTCGCCGCATCTGCTCTCGCGCTGGCACGCCAGCCGCGAGGCATCGCGCAAACGTCTGCAGGCAAGCCGCGTGAGTACTATGAGCTTCGCAAATACCATATGCAATCGGGCCCGCAAACAAAGCTCACGGAAAGCTATCTGTCTCAGGCGTTGATTCCGGCGCTCAATCGTCTCGGCATGTCGCCCGTGGGCGTCTTCAATCTCACCCTCGGACCCGAAACCCCAACCCTCTACGTGCTCATTCCCAGCACATCGCTCGAAGCGCTGGTCACGGCAGAACTGCATCTAGCCCAGGACGAAGCCTTCATGAAAGCGGCGGAGCCGTTCTGGAATGCTCCCGCCACTGCCCCGGCCTACGTTCGTATCGAAAGCTCACTGCTTATTGCTTTTGAAGGATGGCCGAAACTCACTCCTCCTCCGACGACAGCCCAGCATGCCAAGCGCGTCTTCCAGCTGCGCACCTATGAAAGCCCCACCAACCAGGACCACGTGCGCAAAGTGGAGATGTTCCACCATGGCGAATTCGAAATCTTTGCGAGAGCGGGCTTCGCGCAGGTCTTCTTTGGAGACTCGCTGATCGGCCCCCGCCTGCCCAACCTGACCTACATGCTCAGCTTCGGTGACATTAGCGAGATGAACGACAAATGGGCCGCCTTCGGCAGCGATCCAGAGTGGAAGAAGCTGTCCGCATCTCCGAGATACGCCTTCGAGTCAATCGTAAGCAACATATCGAACCTGATCCTCACGCCAACAGCCTCTTCTCAGATTTAGGCAAAAGCCAAGAGCGCTCGTCATTCTGACGATCGAAGGGAGGAAGAATTTCAGCGATATTTGCCTAACCAATACGCCTGAGATTCTTCCCTTCGAGGCTCCTCAACTACACATCATTCCCGAGATGAAAAATCGGCTCGACGCCGGTCGCGCGTGCCATCAGCGCCTGCTCTTCATGCGGCTGCAGAGGCTTATAGTTCTGCGCCACATCCATCGCCAGACGGAAATATCTCTCCTCACCCGGCGGCAACGCAGCCGTGACCGGATGCCCCAGCGTCCAGCGCAGCCCCAGCGAAGCCTCGTCCGGAAACGCAGCCGGCTGATACCAGCACTTCGGCTCAGGATGGTTCTGCTTCTGGTCGGCAGACCACACCGTTTTTGCCATCGATTTCAGCGCCAGGATGCCCATGCCCTTTTCCTGCGCCGTCTTCAGTATCTGTGGACCGAAGTTCGCCTGAGAGAAAAGCACAAAGTTCACCGGAAAGAGCACCGTATCGAAGTTATAGCGGTTCATCGCCGCCACCGCCGTCTCCGCTGAATGTACTGAGAAGCCGATATAGCGAATCTTGCCTTCCTTCTTGGCCGCCTCCATCGTCTCCATCGCGCCGCCCGGTCCCAGCACCGTATCGAGATCGGTCATCTTGGTCAGCGCATGAAACTGATACAGGTCGACATGGTCCGTTTTCAGCAACCGCAGCGACTCTTCGAGCTGCTTCCGCGAATCGTCCTTCGTGCGTCCTTCGGTCTTGCAGGCCAGGAAGCAGTTCTTTCGATACGGAGCCAGCGCCGGACCCAGGCGCTCCTGTGCATTGCCATAGCTGGGGGCAACGTCGAAGTAGTTGACGCCACGGTCCACGGCCTCAGCAACAACGTTGCTGGCCGCCCCGGTTTCCTCGTTCATCACCACGATGCCGCCAAAGCCAATGATCGAGAGATGCTCTCCCGTCTTGCCCAGCGGACGTCGCGCAATCGAATTGGTAGGTGACGTGGCAGCAGAAGACAGTTTGGTCGTGGCGGCGGCAGCAGCGGCGAGTGCGCTCTGCTTCATAAAGTCGCGGCGTTCCATAATCGTTTTGACCTCGATGTGGGGGTAATGAAGGTCGAGCCGGCTTGCTAAATCCATTTTCCCAGAATTAACGCGATGTGGGCAGTCCGAAAGACATTAAATAATGAGCGTCCTCTCGTCTCCTTCAATGTTGCACTACAGTCCCCGACCCGCTTCCTGAGCCAGAACCGCCGCCGCCTGAACCAACTACAGGCCCACCCGGTCCGCTCGGCCCAATTCCCTGGCTGAATTGCGAATCCATCCACGCAATACGCTGCGTGACCCAGCTTTTCAGGAAATTGACCTCTCCTTGATACGAGCCGGCTACTTCGGAATTAGGCCAGACAGCTTCCCCAAGAATGGGCCAGCGCTGGAAATTATTCTGCTGGGATTGGTTCAGGTGAGCTGCCGTCTGATCGATGAAGGCGGGCAAAGTATCCAGTTGCGATGCCTTGACAGCTTTCCATCGTGCAATCACGGCCGACGTGAAGTTCGGGTCCTGGAACAGCCTGGAATACCATGCAGCCTCTGTTCCTATCCACCATACGTCCGGATTGACGATCACGTTGTAATTTACGTTTCCCGAGCTCACATCGAAATCCCAGACAGGTCCCATATACAACAGTGGGTTGTTTTTATCTTTGTAAACATAATCGCTGCTATAAAAAGCGGCGTCGTTATTTCCCATGATTTCATTGGTGAGATACCAATTGATAAGGGTGTTTTCATCAAAATAAGCAGGCCAGCCGGTCGTGGAATCAGTGAAAGTGCTTGAGTAGAAAGCATTTTCTGCCTGTTGCACGTAATTTTGGATGTAGGAAGATTGTTCCGAAGTGGCTGGGTCGGGGTCTTGCAGCCCAAATGGCACCCCATGGGCTGTGGTAAAGACAAAGTCCTCGTCCTGGTGAGCATCAATTTCCAGCAGATAACCGCCGGTTAACGCTTTTCCTGAATTGTCGGTATCATCCATTTCTGTGATGTTGACCTGGGTCTTGCCAATATCCACTTCCTGCGTAAGTTCGTAATTGCCCTCGTACTGGCCATTCAAAAAAAGCTCCACAAATACCGAACTAGGCGTCCAGGGCATGCCCAGTCGTTGGCTCAACTCCAGAGCCACATAGTTACGCATGAGCGCTTTGTCGTCATAATTGGCCAGCAGAATCCAGTTTTTGTTCGAAGGCATCCCCAAAAGAGGCGCTTTCGAGTCCAGTTTCACTTTGTAGGGTTTCTTCGGCATCAAGAGCGTGCTGTTGCCATGCAGGTGTGCCTCCATAGTGCCGTTGTAGGGCGAGTCGGCTGGGTCCACCGTGCCCGGAGTGATCGAGATATTACCGTCAACATAATCTGTCTTGTTCAGAATCGGCGCGCCGTTCTGTGTGGTCATTCGAATCACAGGCAGATTCATGGTTGTCGGCACAAAAGAAGGATTTTCGAGAAAAACAGTCAGGTTTAATGGAGAGCTACTCGTCCAGGGCCCAAAGCTAGCAGAGATTGCAGCCGTGGTCGTCACGAAATCAGGATTTGCCGCATCTGTACCCGGAAACGAGCCCGCAGCAGCATTTAAAGCTGCGCTGAATGTCAATGTTTCCGATGCGCCGCGCTTTAGTTTTATTGAAGATGGCGATACGGTCACTCCGGAGGGCAGTCCCGTTACCGTGATGGCAGCCCCATCACCCATATCCATGGGGGAAGATACCTGGACAGTGATGGTTTGCGAAGATCCTGGAGTCAGCGTAAGCGAGCTGCTGGAGGATGTTAGAGTGACTTGATTCGCTTGAACGCCACAGCCAAATAAAAAAAGCAATACTGGCGCTCCCACAAGCTTGAAATGGGGGAGCTGCGGAATAGCTTTCATCCGTGCCTCGTATAGTTGTCTTAAAATTTGCAGAAATAGACGCCAAGATCAAGACAAAGTTTCGGGGGAAGCTTAAATGTAGCATTTTTATGAATCGCGCAGTCTCGCCCCTTAGCTGTGACGGTTATTTGTGAATTACGAAAACAAACCTTCGGCGGAGGTCTTCAGATGGTAAAAGACCTCAACTGTTCAGCGCATTTCTTCGTCTAACAGACGAAACCCATGTCACGTATGAAGTCACGTTTGAAACCTGCGCTCCAGTATCTTGCTCCAGCCTTCTGTCTGTTCATCTTTGCGCTCACGTTTTATGGCCAGCAAACGACGCCCGCACAGGAAGCCCCGAAGTCCACTCCCCCGGCGACTCCTCCGACGACGCTTTCCGTCGATGTAAAAGTCGTCACACTCCCTGTCAGCGTCCGCGACAAGAAGGGCCAGATCGTCACCACCCTGACGAAAGACGACTTCGTCCTGCAGGAGGATGGTCGTCCGCAGACCATCAAATACTTCAATCTAGATACGAACCTGCCGCTTACACTCGGTCTGCTGGTCGACACCAGCATGAGCATGCGCAATGCGCTCGATCAGGAAAAGACGTCAAGCAAGACGTTTCTATCCCAGATGTTGACCAAGCCCGAAGACAAAGCCTTCCTCATTCATTTCGACCGCGAAGTCGAGCTGCTCCAGGACCTGACCGCCTCGAAGGACAAACTTTCCTCGGCGCTCGAAGAGCTAGGCCCCACGCAGGAGTCCTTTTCCCAAACATCCGACTCCGATCCAGGCAGCCAGCAGCATGCGCATCGCGGCGGCGGCACGCAGCTGTATGACGCCATCTTTCTCGCCTCCGACGAGCTGATGAAGAAGCAGCAGGGGCGCAAAGCGCTGGTTGTGCTCAGCGATGGCGAAGACCGCGGCAGCAGGGAGACGATCAACTCCGCGATCGAAGCCGCGCAGCGCGCCAATACCGTCATCTACACCATCTATTTTCAAGGCGAGCAGTCGCATGACAATAACAATGGTGGCGGAGGTGGTTACGGCCATCCCCGCATCGGCATGGGCGGTGGCGGCTGGCCCGGCGGTGGCGGCGGCTATCCCGGCGGCAGAGGCGGCCAGCGTCCCTCGCAGGAGCCGCATGTCGATGGCAAAAAGATCATGATCCAGATCGCGGAGCAGACCGGCGGACGCATGTTCGAGGCGAAGAAGAAGGAAAACTTCGACCAGATTTACTCGAGCATCGCCGAAGAGCTGCGTTCGCAGTACATGCTCGGCTACACGCCCGACAAGTCCAGCGCCGATGCGAGCTACCACAAGATCGTGCTGACAACAAAGAAGAAAGACCTCTATGTGCAGACCCGCGACGGCTATTACGCCGACAAGTAAGTATGGGGTCCTGAAGGGCAATCCGGTTTATCAATCATCATTTTTGCTGCTGGCTGAACGGCGCGACAGCCGGAAATGGCGCCAGGGGCGTCCTTCGGCTACGCTCAGGACAGGCTGTGCCCGTGCGGCCAGCACCGTGTTAACTTAAAAGGTTCCGCATCTCCCATTCAAGGATCCTGCTGTGTCCACTTCTACCGTTACGCCTGAACTTCGCAAGACCCCTCTGTACGCTGTCCACCGCCAGATGGGCGCCAAGATGGTCGACTTCGGCGGATGGGACATGCCCGTCGAATACTCCGGCCTGATCTCCGAGCACATGGCCGTGCGCACCGGCGTCGGGCTCTTTGATGTCAGCCACATGGGCGACATTCAGTTGCGTGGTCCCGAGTCGCTCAACGCCATCCAGCACCTCTGCATGAACGACGCTGCGAAGCTCGAGGGCGGCCAGGCGCAGTATTCGGCCATGCTCTATCCGCAGGGCACCTTTGTCGACGACGTCATCGTGCACAAGCTCTCCGACAACGACTACCTCATCGTCATCAACGCCGGCACGCGCGAAAAGGACTACAGCTGGGTCAAAACCAACGCGCAGAAATTCCACTGCCACGTCAGCGACTACAGCGATTACTACACGCAGCTCGCCATTCAGGGCCCGAAAGCAGCCGAAACGCTGCAAAAGCTCACCAAAGTCGACCTTTCGACGATCAAGTTCTACCACTTCAAGTGGGGAACGGTCTGCGGCCTGCCCAACACCCTCATCGCCCGCACTGGATACACCGGCGAAGACGGCTTTGAAATCTACATCCCGTCCGACGAGGCTACGAGCAAGCGCGTATGGGAAGAAGTGCTCGAAGCAGGCAAGGAATTCGGCATCCTTCCCTGCGGTCTGGGTGCGCGCAATACGCTGCGCCTCGAATCCGCACTCTCGCTCTACGGTCACGAAATATCCGAGACGATCAACGTCTTCGAGGCCGGTCTCGACCGCTTCTGCAAGCTCGAAAAAGGGCCATTCATCGGCTCCGAGGCGCTGCAGAGCGTCATCGCAGAGGGCGGCCCGACGCGCAAGCTGGTTGGTCTGGAGATGGTCGATCGCGGCATCGCCCGCGACGGCTACGGCGTCTTCAACGAAAGCGGCGTGCAGATCGGTTCCGTGGTCAGCGGCTCACCCGCGCCCTTCCTCAAAAAGAACATTGCCCTCGCGTTTATCCCCAAAGATTATTCCGCCCTAGACCGCCAGCTCTTCGTGCAGGTGCGCAACAGCATGGTCAAAGCAAAGATGGTGCCAATCCCGTTCTACCGTCGTCCCAAAAAGCAGTCGTAACCGCAACAGACCGTACAATAGAAAGAGAAAAAACATCTATGGCATACCCTGCAAATTACCGCTATACGCGCGAACATGAGTGGATTGAGATTGACGGCAAAACCGGCAAGATCGGCATCACCGATTACGCCCAGAACTCGCTGGGCGACATCGTCTTTGTCGAATCGCCAAAAGTAGGCGCAGCCGTGAAGAAGGGCGAAGTCTTCGGCAGCGTCGAATCGGTCAAGGCCGTCTCCGATCTCTATTCGCCCATCACCGGAACCGTGACCGAAGTGAACGAAGAGCTCGTGTCAGCTCCGGAAAAGATCAATACCGACGCGCACGCATCATGGATCATGAAAGTCGAGTTGAGCGACCCAGCGGAAGTCGAAACGCTGCTGAGCGCCGCAGACTACGAAAAGTTCATCGCGGAAGAAACCGGCAAGTAAACAATTTGTCGATGAACGCCGTCATTCTGAACGCAGCCGGAGGCGTAGTGAAGAATCTCAACGGTGTCCGCTCAGAAAAAATCGCCAGGCTTCTCCCCCGTCACTCCGTTCAGGGTCAGAATGACGGATTGCAGATGTTCTCAGTAGAAAAGAAGTCCTCCTCCCCGAAGATTGACGCACGTAGCGTCCTTCGCGGTTAGCTTTTGTTATTTGCAGCAGTAAGGATCAAGACATGCGTTATCTACCCAAATCACCTGCCGAGCGCACGGAAATGCTGCGCGAGATCGGCGCTTCTTCCATCGACGATCTCTTCTCGACCATCCCCGAGGAGTACCGTCTCAAGCGCGATTTGAACATCCCGCGCCAGATGGGCGAGTCCGAGATCATCGACCACTTCAAGAACGCGGCCGCGCACAATGCCGTCGGCTACGCCAGCTTTATCGGCGCAGGCGTCTATCGCCACTACCGCCCGGTCATTATCGATTCGCTCGTCCAGCGCGGCGAGTTTCTCACCTCGTATACGCCCTATCAGGCCGAGATCACGCAGGGCACGCTCCAGGCCATCTTCGAGTTCCAGACCATGATCTGCGAGCTCACCGGCATGGACATCGCCAACGCCTCTATGTACGACGGCTCGACCGGCGCGGCGGAAGCCGCCATGATGGCCGTTCGCATCACCGGCCGCGACGGCATCGTCGTCGCCCGCACCGTGCACCCTGAGTATCGCGAGGTCATGGAGACCTACGCGCAGCACCAGGAGCATTCGGCGAACGAAGTCGGCTATGGTGCTGACGGACGCATTGATCTCGCCACTCTTGAGCAAGCCCTTACCGACAAGAGCGCCGCCGTCCTTGTGCAGTCGCCCAACTTCTTCGGTGTCGTCGAAGACATTCCCGCCATCGCCGAGATCGCGCACAAGAAAGGCGCATTGCTCATCGTTTCGATTGCCGAAGCCATCTCGCTCGGCATCGTGCGTCCTCCGGCCGAAGCCGACATCGTCTCGCTCGAAGCACAGTCCTTTGGCGTCGCGCCCAGCTATGGCGGACCCTTCTGCGGCGTGCTCGCAGCCAAGGAAAAGTATCTGCGCCAGATGCCCGGACGCCTCGTCGGCGAAACCAAGGACAAAGACGGACGCCGCGGTTTCGTGCTCACGCTTTCCACCCGCGAGCAACACATCCGCCGCGAAAAAGCGACCTCGAACATCTGCACCAACCAGGCGCTCGTCGCATTGATGGCGACCATCTACATGACGGTTTACGGCAAGCAGGGAATCAAAGACCTCGCCGTGCAGAACCTCGCCAAGGCGCAATACGCAGCCAAAACCCTGAGCGAAAACGGCAAGCTCCTTTTCGCAAACGCACCGCGCTTTCATGAATTTGTCTTGCAGACAAGTGAAACGGCAGAGCAGCTCAACGCGCGTCTGCTGGAGAACAAGATCATCGGCGGACTCTCGCTCAAGAAGTGGTACCCCGAACTGGGCAATGCCACGCTCTGGTGCGCAACAGAACTCACCACCAAAGAACAGATAGACCAGGCAGCCGCCGTTTTGACAGAAGCCTCGGTGGCAACGACAGCGTAAGTCAAACGCCAGGCTTCGCGGGTTTTCTTGGCGGCCTTAGCGCTTGGCGGTGAAAGATTTTGTTTCAGCAGAGAGAGGCGAAAGGCCTCTGAGGTAAAGATTCAAATGGCAACAACAGAACAACCCTTCGTAGGCACACCGCGCAAAGTCACCGCGCACCTCACGCAGAACGAAAAACTGTCTTTCGAGATATCCTCGCCCGGCAAGAAGGCCTACAAGCTGCCGCCGCTCGACGTGCCGGAAGTCGACCCGGCCCAGCTCCTAGGCAAAGCCGCCCGCGAAGATACCGGCACGCTACCCGAGCTGAGCGAGATCGAAATCATCCGCCACTTCACGCGCCTGTCTACCTGGAACTACGCCATCGACCTCGGCATGTATCCGCTCGGCAGCTGCACCATGAAGTACAACCCGCGCGTGAACGAATTCGTCTCTCGCCTCGAAGGTATCGCCGAAGCCCATCCCTATCAGCCGGAATCGCTCTCACAAGGCTCGCTACAGATCGTCAAGCTCCTGCAGGATTGCCTCATTGAAATCACCGGCATGGACACCATCACGCTTCAGCCCGCCGCCGGAGCGCACGGCGAGTTCACCGGCATCCTTCTCGCCCGCGCCTGGCACAAGTCAAAGGGCAACGCGCGCCGGAACATCCTCATCCCCGACTCCGCGCACGGCACCAACCCTGCAACGGCGGCGGTCTGCGGCTATCAGGTCGTCAACATCAAATCGAATTCTCAGGGCGGCATCGACGTCGCAGCGCTTGAGCAAATCGTCAACGAAGACACCGCAGCGCTGATGCTCACCAACCCATCGACCATCGGTGTTTTTGAAAACCAGATCCACAAGATTGCCGACATCCTCCACGCCAAGGGCGCGCTCCTCTACATGGACGGCGCCAACATGAACGCCCTCTGCGGCAAGACCCGCCCCGGCGACTTCGGCGTCGACGTGATGCACCTGAACCTGCACAAGACCTTCTCGACGCCCCACGGTGGCGGAGGTCCCGGCTCCGGCCCGGTTGCCTGCAAAAAAATCCTCGAGCCATTTCTTCCCATCCCAGTTGTTGAAGAGGGAAGCGACGGCCAGCTCCGCTGGAACTACGACCGCCCTGAATCCGTAGGCCGCGTGCGCGCCTTCTACGGCAACTTCGGCATGTTCGTCCGCGCCCTTGCCTACACGCTCGCCAACGGGCCGGACGGCCTGCGCCAGACGACCGAAGACGCTGTGCTGAACGCCAACTACATCCGCAAGAAGCTCGAAGATGTCTACGATCTGCCCTACACCACGCCGTCGATGCACGAAGTCGTCTTCAGCGACCGCCGCCAGGTAAAGAACGGTATCAAGACCGGCGACCTCGCCAAGCGTCTCATCGACTACGGTTTCCACCCGTACACGACGTCGTTTCCGCTCATCGTGCCGGGCGCGCTCATGATCGAGCCCACGGAAAGCGAATCGCGCGAAGAGCTCGACCTTTTCGTAGACGCCATGCGCCAGATCGCCCGCGAAGCCGACGAAAATCCAGAACTGATCCTCAGCGCGCCCCACTCCACCCGCGTCTCGCGCCTCGACGAAACCACCGCCGCCCGCAAGCCGGTACTGCGCTGGAAGCCGCAGCCCGAGTAAGCAAGTGACGCCGGAAGAACTGAATACACTCACGGGCCATGTGATTGAGGCAGCTATGGCTGTGCATACTGTGCTGGGTCCGGGATTGCTGGAAAGTACCTACGAGGCATGCCTCGCATTCGAATTACAGAATCGAGGAGTATCCGTAAGAACCCAGGTTCCGCTGCCGGTTGTCTATCAAGGGCAAAAGCTTGAAATTGGGTACCGCATCGATCTTCTGATCGCCGAAAGCGTCATCGTCGAAGTGAAAGCGGTAGAAGCAATTGCGCCCGTGCACAGGGCGCAATTGCTTTCTTACCTGAAACTCAGCGACCGTCGGCTCGGCCTTCTGCTCAATTTCAACGTAGTTCACATGCGCGATGGAATTATCCGTATGGTGAACAAATTTTAGAAAAGCCAAACCGCAGAGGACGCGAAGTAAACGCAGCGGTCCGCAGGGTTTTCCTCGGCGAACCTCTGCGTGACCTTAGCGTCCTCCGCGGTAAAGAATTCCCAGACAGGAGCAACATGTCCATCTTCCACACCCGCCGCGACGAGCTCGAAAAGTACGAATTCATGATGGGACCGGCGCGCGGACGCCTCGCCGTCTCACTCGACGCGCTGACCGATGCGCTCATCCTCATCGGCCAGCACGGAGTCTATTGCACCTCGAACCGCAACCCCTCCAAGCCTGCGCTCGACCTCGAAACCGTCATGACGGAAATCAATGGCGCGAAAGCATTGATCCAATCCGTCATGCAGGAGCTGGAGCAGGCACGAGAAGCCAACCAGACTTAAGGGACAGCCGTCACGCTCACATAGACATTCGTCGTCTCCCACTTCAGATACATCTCCGTCGTAAGGTCTTTGGTGTGCTCGAACTTGATCTCAAAGGTCTCCACCGGGCTGCTCGGCATCACGCCTTCTGCCATCTTCACGCGCCCCAGGTCCTGGGTTACGTCATATTTCGTTCCCCACTGTCCCGTCTGCCTGTTTACGATGAGCGTCCACCCGCTCTTCTCTGGAAGCGTATAAAGCGTGTACGTCCCGGCGGGCACGCCCAGGTCACCGATTCTGAGGTTCACATCCGTCTTGAGAGTCGTCGCCTCGTTCGCGCCTGTCCGCCACCAGTGGTCATACGGAACCAGACCGCCGAATATCTTCCGTCCACGCATCGAAGGCGCGCCATAATTGACGGTCACCGTCTTGCTGCCAAAACTCACCGTGGCCTGCGCCGGAGGGCTGGGCATCGGCTTCTTGTCATCTTGCGCATTTGCGAAGGGCTGGATCAAGGTGCCTAGGAACGCACAACACAGGACCATGCTGAATTTTCTACGCTGCATCGGGAACTCTCCTTTTTCATGCCGGAACCGGCGTCTCCATCAGAACGTGAAGCGGCCTCCATGTCAAAACGCAAGAGTGGATGCGGTCAAAATAAGGGGAATCGGGCTTCCGCCGCACATCATGGATGACAATCGCCGGCAAAGAAACCCGGTATAGTATCCTAGTGATGCGCGCCCGTAGCTCAGCTGGATAGAGCGAACGCCTCCGGAGCGTTAGGTCAGAGGTTCGAATCCTCTCGGGCGCACCACTTCTTCGTCATTCATCGCAGATCTCCTCTCGATCTCTAAACCCATCCTTTGGGTTGATGCCCTTCTCCACCGTTTGCTCCAAGACAATGCCTCGACGAGCCGCTACAGTTGGCCAGCATTACAAAACCAATCACAGTTTCAATTTGCACTTCTTTTTTTGAGGTCAGTTATGTCAGCTAGCTCTTGGAAGCAGAGAAGCATCGGCGCGTTTATTTTGTTCGCCGCCGTGGCCAGTCTTACCAGCAACACACACGCGCAAGGCTGCGTGGCTGCCCATTCCAGCCAGCGAACGTTAAATGAATTGGTATCAGACGCGGACGAACACACCCCCGGCGGCCTGTCCATCCACAATCTCACGCTGAACCTGGGCTACCGCGTCTTCAATTCGAATAAATATTTCATCGGCACCAACGAGATCAACCGCCCCACCGTCGTTCGCAATCATCAAAATATCTTCGATATCGGGATCGAATACCGCCTGACTCCGCGATGGAGCCTCATCGCCGACGTTCCCGTCTTCGACGGCACCCGCAATCAGATCTATCCGCCCACCGGCATCTTTCAGGTCAGCGGAGTTGGCGATTTAACCGTCGGCGCCCAGGCGTGGATCTTCCGCCCTCCCACAGAAAACAACGGCAACATCGCGCTGAGCCTCTCGTTGAAGATCCCAACCGGCATCAACGATGCCACTGGCTCCGCTATGTATCAAGGACACATCATCAAGGCCACAGCCGATCAATCCCTGCAGCCGGGTGATGGCGGATGGGGCTTTGTCGCCGCCACACAGGCCTACAAAAGCTTTTGGCACCATTCCTTCGGCTATCTCCAGGGACAATATCTCTCGAATCCCGAAGACACCAATGGAGTACTCACCTTCCGTACGCAGCCTGGGCAGGGCGTCATGTCCGTTACCGATCAATATCTATGGCGTGCCGGCCTGTCACAGGGAGTGCCTAAGATCCGCGGACTCGCCTTCAGCCTTGGTGTTCGCGACGAGGGCGTGCCAGCCCACGATCTGTTCGGCGGCAACGACGGGTTTCGTCGCCCCGGATACATCGTCTCGCTCGATCCCGGTGTAATGTACAACTACCGTCGCGACACCATCTCCGTGAATGGTCCGTGGGCGCTGGCCCGCAACCGCGAACCCAGCGTGCCTGAGCTCGAAAACGGCACCGCCAACGGAGACGCTTTTTTCGCCGACTACACCGTCATCGTCGGCATCTCCCACCACTTTTAAGAGAACTGAAATAGAAAAGACAGGTAAGGGTCGGTTTTAGCCCGCGCTCACCTGTCTTCAATGCAATGCGCCGTTAGCCGCTGCGGGAATCCACCCTGCCTTAAATATGGCAGCTGGTCACGCCGCGCTTCTCCAGATACTTCTGGTGGTACTCTTCGGCTTTCCAGAAGGTCTGCGCTGGAACCACCTGCGTCACAATCGGCTTCGAAAACTTCTTTTCCGCCGTCAGTTTCTCAATCACGCGCTTCGCCGTCGCTTCCTGCTCCGGTGAGTGGAAGAAAATCACCGAGCGGTATTGCGTGCCCCAGTCAGGCCCCTGGCGATTGAGCGTAGTCGGATCGTGCAGCGCGAAGAATGCTTCGAGCAGCCGCTCATAGCTCACCTTTGCCGGATCGAAGGTCAGTTCTACCACTTCCGCGTGCCCGGTTGCATCCGTGCAAACATCTTTGTAAGTCGGCTGGTCGAGCTTTCCGCCCTCATAACCCACAGCCGTTTCCAAAACTCCCGAAATTCGCCCGAACTCCACTTCCACACCCCAGAAACAGCCCGCGCCAAATGTCGCTTTTTCCATGAAAACCCCCTTGCAGGATGATCGGCCCAATCCTCCCTCAACATTGAGGAACAGGCAGCATCCTCGGTACGAGTAATAGATCCCAAATCGCGGTATTCGATTCATTCCCGCGACCTGCCTCGCACCCAATTCCGTTGAGGTATTGTAAGCCTCTACGCCGCACCGGGAGCCCGCAGAAAGTTCGACCAAAATAGCGGAGCGGGCATCCAAATCAGCATGTCTACCAAACTAACCCATACGGATTCGAACGAGACCTTCGCCCTCGGCGGCGATCTCACCGTGCGCCGGCTCGGCTATGGCGCCATGCGCATCACAGGAGACGGTATCTGGGGCTACCCCAAAAATCCCGATGAGGCGAAAAAGGTTTTGCGCCGCGCCGTCGAGCTGGGCGTGAACTTTATCGACACCGCCGATTCCTACGGCCCGTATGTGAGCGAGGAGCTGATTGGCGAAGCGCTCCACCCATACGCAAAGGGACTGGTCATTGCAACCAAAGCTGGCTTCGTGCGCACCGGCCCGAATCAGTGGTCCATGCTCGGCCGTCCCGAATACCTGCATCAGGAAGTCGAGATGAGCCTGCGCCGTCTGAAAGTCGAGCGCATCGACCTATGGCAGTTGCACCGCATCGATCCCAAAGTGCCCGTCGAGGAATCCCTCGGCATCATCAAAAGGCTGCAGGAGCAGGGCAAGATTCGCCACGTCGGTCTATCCGAGGTCAAGCCCAAAGAGATCGACCAGGCGCGCAAAGTCATCGAGATCGTAAGCGTGCAGAACCAATACAACCTCGGCGACCGCCAGCATGAAGATGTCGTCGATTACTGCACAAAACACAACTTGGCCTTCATTCCCTGGTTCCCCGTAGCCGCAGGCAAACTGGCCCGCCACGGCGGCCCACTGGATAGCGCCGCCAAGCGCCACAACGCGACCGTCTCCCAGCTCTCTCTGGCCTGGCTGCTGCACCGCTCGCCAGTCATGCTGCCGATTCCAGGAACCTCTTCCGTGAAGCACTTGGAAGAAAATATAGCGGCTGCAAACGTAAAGCTAAGCGACACCGAATGGGCAGCCATCGAAGCCGACGCAAAGTAAACCAGAGAAATTAGAAGAGAATGCGGGGTGCAGTTCACTTGGTTCAGCACCCCATCAACCCCACTACTCGTCATTCTGAGGAGCGTAGCGACGAAGAATCTCAGCGATGCAAGTGAGCCGATGTTGCTGAGATTTCACAGAATGACGTCGTCAAATGAATCCATTCCGGAAGAAAAACAGTTTAGTTCTTTTTGCAAACGATCGTTAACCGACTCGGCCCCAATTCCGAACTCGAGAGCCTCACAACGCCCGGGGCAAAGATTGCAGCGGCATTCGGTGGGTCGCTCGAGAAGCTCTGCAGCGCAAACCCTTCATGACACTGCAAGTCGAGATCTTTTTCTCCGTTCAATGACGGCTGAGCATAAGCTTGCCAGCTTGGTGAAATCAGCGCGGCACCGCTGAGAGTCCAAGCTTTACCATCCAACGGTAGATTGTGGCTGACGTCGATGTAGACCGTAGCTCGATAAGAGAGCAAACCTTCAGGTAACGCGCTATCGATGCTATTGCTCTTGACAGGCTTAGACTTGCAGGATTGATCCGGCACAACCACCGGATCGAAGAGATTCAATACAGCGGAGTAATACACCGTCATACTTTCCGAAATGATGCCGGTTGCTGTTACATGGCATCCCTGCAAAGATTTCGTCCGAGTCCAATCCTCGCGTTTGCCGAATGCAAGTTCAATTTCCTTGATTCCACATGTTGGTTTTGCCAACGCAAGACCAATCCATGGACGCGTCCCATCATGAATGCGCACAGAGCCGCTAAGAGTGGATAAGGCGACAGCATCGCCACCAGCCGAAGGGCAACTTTGACCCGAAACCGGCAACAGTAAGAAAAAGTTCAGCGCCGAAGTTATGCAGCAGATAAAAATAAACCGCAAAGCCCGGGTCATTCTGAGGAGCATAGCGACGAAGAATCCAATCACAATTTCGAGTGCCACGGTCCTCGAAATTTTCAAGCAAGGCCCCGCTCGAAATTCGCCAGCAGATAAGCCCGCATTTACCGGCTCTTGCGCTGCGTTGTCTTCTTGGCCGGCCGTTTTGCGGCAGTTTTCGAATGCTTTTCCGGGACTGTCTTCGACAGCGTCTTAGCCTTAAGAGCCACCTTCGCGCTCTTAGGCCGCGCCGCCCGCCGCAATGACTCCACCTCAGCCTCGGACAAATCCCGCACCTCGCCCGGAGGCACATCGAGCACAAGCGGCCCGTAGCCTACGCGGCGAATCTTCTCGACGTGGTGCCCAATCTCCTCAAACATCTTGCGCAGCTCGCGGTTCCGCCCCTCGGTGAGCGTCATCTCGTACCAGGGATTCTCCGCGTCGCGGATCAGCTTGATCTTTGTCGGCTGCGTCATCACGCGACCCTCGCGCGATCCCGGCTTCCCACGCTCGATCATGATTCCCGACCGCAACTGTTCGAGCCCAGACTCGGCCGGCTTGCCGCTGACCTTGACCAGATACACCTTCTCGACCTTGGTCGCAGCCCGAGTCAGCGCGTTGGCCAGCTCGCCGTCGTTGGTCATCAGCAACAGGCCTTCGCTCAGGTAATCGAGGCGTCCCACCGGGAAAATGCGCACGCTAGCCCGCTCGACAAACTGCATCACCGTCGGACGCCCTTCCGGATCGCTGGCGGTCGTGACAAATCCCTTGGGCTTATTGAGCATCAGGTAGCGATGCTTCTGCGCGCCGTGCAGCAGCTTGCCGTCCACGCGAACATGGTCGCGCTCCGGATCGGCCTTCGTGCCAAGCTCCGTCACCACCTGCCCGTTCACTTGCACGCGGCCTTCGAGAATCAGCTCCTCAGCCTTGCGCCGCGAAACGATGCCAGCCTGAGCGATGATCTTCTGTAGCCGGATAGGCTCACTCATGACTGATGCTCCACTGGCTTTTCCTCTGTCTGGTCTTCGGTCTCTTCCGCATCCTCAGTCTCAATCTCGATTTCGACCGCGATGCCGGGAACATCTTCAGCCTCTTCGCCCGCCGTCTCGTCTGTAATTTCAACCGCAGCCTGAGCCTTCGCCCTCTCCTCGGCTTCTGATTCTTCCTCAGCCTCGGCGTCGGCCTCCTCCAGCTCTTCAGCCTCTGGATGCACCCTCACCGCCCGCTCCTCAAACGGAAGCTCACCCGGCTCCGACAGCTCGCCCGCCGCCATCTTCTCGAACTCTTCCATCGACGGCAGCTCGTTCAGGTCCTTCAACCCAAAGCGCAGCAAAAATTCCTTGGTCGTCTTATAGAGAATCGGCCTGCCGATCACCTGCTTGCGCCCCGCCGTCGTGATCAGCTTACGGCTGATCAGCGACCCGATCACGCCCGCCGAATCCACGCCGCGAATCTCGCCCACCTCCGGCGCCGTCACCGGCTGCTTGTAGGCGATCACCGCCAGCGTCTCCAGCGCCTGCAGGGACAGCTTGATCGGCGGCTTCAGGCTCTTCACAAACCCCCGCACCGCGTCGTGATACTCCGGCTTTGTGCCCACGCGGTAGCCGCCCGCAATCTCGCGGATCTCCATGCCGCGGTCGCCCTCGGCATAGTCGGCGATCAGCTCCTGCATGGCCCGGCGCAGCTCCTCGCGCACCTCGCGATCCCGCTGCCGCGCAGCGCGCTTGGCGTCCTCTGCCGCAGGCTTTTCGTTCTCCGGCTCTGCCCCAGGCTTTTCATGTTCAGGAGAAGGCATAGCAGCGGCCTCATCCTCAGTCTTCGTCGGTTCCTGCTCAGAAGCCCGCGCAGCCATCGCAGCCGCCTCTTCGACCGTTAAGGGCTCGGCGGACTCTTCCGGCAGCGCCGGAATCACGCCATCATCCGGAGCCACAACTTCCGCGCTGATAGCCACCGCGTCTTCATTCACCGGCACTTCATTCGTCGTCACTGGGTTCAAAGGCTCAGCCGACTGCGCCGCAGCCTCGCGCACACGCTTTTCTTCGAGCGCCTCTTCAGCGAACAGGCCGGCGAGCTGCGCCAGCGTCACAGGTTCTTCTGCGGCGTAGACCACCGCTTCAATCTTTGCTTTTAGGCTCATGCTTTCAGGGGACAGGATACGCCCGAACATAAAACGGCGCTCCGGTTCTCTTTGATACTACCGAAGCGCCGCCTTTTTGCGAAAAGTTGCCGATCAGGAAGTCCACCGCCAAGGCGCGAAGGCCGCCAAGAATAGAAAATCTTTGCGTTTTTCTTGGCGTTCTTTGCGCCTTGGCGGTGGAAATGTTCTAGTGCAGGAACTGCCGCAGCCCCCAGAAGATGCCGCCAGCCAGCAATGCCGCGACCGGCAGCGTAAAGACCCACGCCAGCGCAATATTCCGGATGGTCGCAAGCTGCAACCCGCTTCCATTTGCCATCATCGTTCCCGCAATGCCCGACGAGAGCACGTGCGTCGTAGACACCGGCATCTTGAACTGGTCCGCCGCGATGATCGTGCATGCAGCCACAATCTCCGCCGAGGCACCCTGCGCATAGGTCAGGTGCTCCTTGCCGATCTTTTCGCCCACGGTCACCACAATGCGCTTCCAGCCCACCATCGTGCCCAGTCCAAGCGCCAGGGCTACAGCCACCTTCACCCATGTCGGAATGAACTTGGTCGATGTGTCCAGATGCTTCTTGTAGTTCGTCAATACGGAGGTTTCTGCATCGCTGAGTTGCGGCGTATTGTTTTTCGCCATCAGCCGCAACGCTTCGCTTTCCACGTACATATCGTTGCGAACGTTCTGCTGCTGGCCGGCCGGGACACCAGCCAGCGACTTGTACTGCTGCACTTCGTGCTCGATGTCGATGGCCAGCTGACGCGCCGCCAGCGCAGTGGTCGCAGTGTACTGCTTGGTGCGGATGTAATCCGTCAGGTCGTTGCGTGCATCGTCCATGACCGCATCCTGCGACACATATCCGCTCAACACATGCACTGCCTGTTCTGACACCGCCGTAAAATCCGGTACCTGGCCGATCCCAATCGCATGGTTCAGCGCGTAAGCCGTCGGCACCGTGCCAATCAGAATCAGCATGATCAGGCCCATGCCCTTCTGCCCGTCATTCGACCCGTGCCCGAAGCTCACGCCCGTGCAGGTCAAAATCAGCAGTCCGCGAATCCAGAATGGCGGCGGCTCCGTGCCCTTCGGCGACTCGTACAGCGCCGGGTTCTTCACCAGCACCTTCAGCAGCAGAAGCAGCAGCGCCGCGCAGCCGAATCCCACCAGCGGCGAG
>JABDHA010000014.1:56443-58281 GCA_013285705.1 Acidobacteriota bacterium | reverse complement strand
TAGCTTGCCTCCTTTTGCTGTTTTCGAATTCAGACAAAGTCTTCGCTCCCGATTCAAGGCGCCTCGCCACAGATAGAATTGCGTGCCGAGTGAGATCAGCAACTAAACTCCATCGCACTAATGGAATGATGATGAAGTCAAAAGACAGGAGCTACCACTGTCAAAACTGGCAGTCTTATGAAACTGAAACAATGGGTACACAACGGGAGGAGTGCACAATTACCTGACTGCCGAAATTTTGTACATCCGGACGGTCATCGTCAGCGAAGTGTGCCGAGATTCGACAATCGATTGCTCATGGCCTCAGTGCTGACATGAAACCGTTTAGCCAAGAAGGTGATTGCTTCTTTGTCATCCAGAGAGCGGTACCGCTATGCGGTGAAGCATCAGATTATCTCGGTCTAATCTGCACAAAGCCTGACAGAACTGTCATTTCTACCAATAGCCGCGGTCCATTACTACTTCTATCATCCTAATGTTGACCCTGAGCTTGCGCAGGGTTCTGTTCCTTCGAGACGAGTTGATAGAGTGCAAAACCAAAGAGAACTTGAGCTTGCGAGTGTCCTCATAGCCGATGATCATTTCGCCGTACTCGAATCAGTTGTGCCTATGCTCAAACCGTTCTTCAACGTCGTTGGTACGGCGTCTGATGGCAAAGCTGCTGTGGAGGCTGAGGACAGACTGCATCCAGACGTAGTCATCCTTGATATTTCGATGCCCGTCATGAGTGGCATTGACGCAGCTAAACAAATGCGAAAGCAAGGGTCGAAGGCTCGAATTGTATTTCTCACCGTGCATGAAGACACGGATATTCTTGCCGCAGCAAAGGCCGCGGGGGGCAAGGGCTATGTCGTTAAGTCGCGCCTGGGAACTGATCTGATTCCCGCGATCCAAGATGCGCTTGCCGGCAAGGACTTCGTTTCGAAGTTTTCTCCGGAGTAGCCGCGTTACGGTTGCTTCGACTCCGAGCAACCGTGCTGCTCTGATTGCAGTTAGCCAGCGTTTCAAGACTCGTGGTGTGCGGTATAGATTGCTGGTGATCGCCACGCTCCTGCTGTGCTTTCCGATTTACAACATCCTTACGCTCCCCCGGGCATAAAGCGGCATGCGTCGGGATGACTCATCGGGTGCTGTGTATTGATGGTCATCGTCAGCGAAGCAGACCGAGATTGGACAATCGATTGCTCATGGCCGCAGTGCTGACATGAAACCGTTTGGCCGGGAAGGTGATTGCCTCTTCGTCATCCAGATCGAGATCGTTCTTTTTAACCTCCTGTTGCAGGAGGCTTCGGGGCATCAAGAGTGCAGCACCGAACTGATTGGCCTCGACTTCTTCATGGTCTACTCCTCCGGAGGAGTATCCGTCTCGCCGGAATGTCATATGACGATCGATAAAGAGCTGTGACTTTTGATTCTTTTTTACGTGCAATAGATAGTCCACACTCCAGACCTGAGAACGGACAGCCGCGGCGCTAAAACCTGCGCATCGGTGCCTTCTTGGTCGCGGCTTTCTTGGCTGGAGCTTTCTTTGCCCCCGGCTTCTTTGCCCGTGATTTCTTCGTCGCACCTGACTTGACCCGATGGCTGGGCGTTTTCTTCGCATACCAATGTCGCAGGGTGGCCTTCTTTGCCGGCGCCTTCTTTACGGCCTTCTTTGCTGCCATCATGACGTTATGAACGTTTGGGCTATAGCGAACGATCTCATCGAAAGTCGGCTTTACCAGCTCGACGACGGACGCAATGGCGGCTTCACGGTTTTCTGGCGGGATCGACGCCGGTAGGCTCTTGTCGGCCAGCTCTACCAGTTTCTTTTCGATAACCGATGCCTTGGGCTTCCT
>JABDHA010000014.1:940-56433 GCA_013285705.1 Acidobacteriota bacterium | reverse complement strand
ATCCGCAGCGCCTGTTATTACGCGCTTGATGATCTCCCCAAGCGCGGCATGTTCAATTATCGAGAGCAGTTCGATCATGCACCGGATTATACGGGGCGTGGCTTGACGGCTATATCCAGCCGTGGCAAGACGGGCGGATGGAACGAGGTTAACGTCGGCACTATCTTCGAGGGTAGCATCAAGTACGTGCGCACCGGCCATGAAACCAAGGTCGACTCCTGCGTCGAACTGATCGCCGCCGATGGGGGCGCAGGCTATAATTTTGCGATCGTCAGCACCACATTGGCCGCTGGCCAGCCGCCGAACGATGCTGCGTGTCGAGAGATGGCAGAGTCTCAAACAGGTTGTTCGAATGCAAGCTTCCGGAAGCCTTTTCGAGGTCAGCGAGTATCGGGTTCGCGCATCAGAAAGGAAATGTCATCCACTCTGTAGAGGACCTTGCCCGGAGACTCTGGAATGGGAGAGACCTTCCCAGCGCGCACACTATCGAATGCTGGCACAAGTCGTAGGAGTACGGTTGGCGACGCGACGGGAATGTTGTGCGCTCCCAGAACGAGCCTGATTTGTGGCGCAAGAGCAGCCAGCCGCCGAATCGATGTTGCATACGCATCCAGATTAGTTTCGGGGCGGAAGAGCCAGATTGGAGCGGGATACTAAGTATCACCGGTGAAGAGAAGTCCGTTCGCGCGATCGATCAAGGAAATGGCGTCCGGCGTGTGGCCTGGGGTTGCGATAACCTCTATAGTTCTACCGCCAAGGTCGAAGCGATCGCCGTCGTGAGTGTAGGCTGTAATCCTCCACGGACGTGTGGTGTACGCCTTCGCGTCGAATCCGTTGGGCAAGGAACCGCAGATTTGGTCTGGGGTGATCTCGGCCTGCGCATCCTCGCGTGAGCCAAGCGCGTTCTTGCGGGTAAAGTCAGTATCCACACCATAGATGGAGGAGAATTCCCAGTTGCCGCCGACGTGGTCGTCATGCGTGTGGGAATTCAGCACGATGATGGGTAAATTCGTGAGTTCGCTGGTTACTTTCTCGATGTCGCTAATTCCCATGCCCGTGTCGAACAGCAAGGCTCGTTTGTTGCCGACGATTAAGTAGCTGATGACCTCTTCAGCCTGATGCGGTTCATAGATGGCGAAGACATTCGACGCAGGTTTATAGACTTCGAACCACGGATCGCTAGTGGCGACGCGAGCAAGGGATTTGTATTCCGGGCGAGGGAGGGTATGGCACCAGCTTGGGATTGAGGACTGAGCGGACACCGAAGATGGCAGCATCGTCAGGCAGATGGCGAGACTGACTGTGAGTTGATGCATGGGCGGCCTCCAATACTTTGAACGAGAATTTGTCTGATCAGATTGCGATTACTGCGTGGTTTGGCGACCATCAGGACTCTAAGGCCTGACGATCATCTTCCCGACACCGTCGTGATACTGGCTGGCGATCGCGAAGGCGTCATCAATCTGTTCGATCTCTCTGGTATGTGTAAGCAGCGGTGCAAACCACTCGATGTGTGCGTGGAGCAGTTCCAGAGCGTCCTGCGCCTCGTGGTTTGATCGGCGCACATTGAAGATGGTGAGTTCCTTGCGCCTCATTGCTGAACCATCCATGGGTACGACGTGAGATGAATGAATACCTGTGAGCACGACACGACCGGCATTGCGGGTTACTTGAATCGCCTGACCGGTGGTATATTCTCCAGCCGCACAGTCAATTGCGCAGTCCACACCGCGCTGCCCCGTCCCGGTGAGGATTCCCTCGACGGCTTCTTCGGGTTCGATCACGACGTCTGCGCCAATTCCACGGGCCAACTCGCGGCGATGGGCCAGTGGATCCACTGCCCAGATTCGTGCGGCCTTGACGGCGCGCAATGCGGCGATCGTCAAAAGCCCGATTGGTCCCGCACCAAGGACCACTACCGTTTCGCCCTGGCGGAATGAAGCCAGGCGGATCGAGTGCAGCGCAACCGCTAGAGGCTCAACCAGGGTAGCTTCGTCCAACGACATCCCGGGAGGGATGGGACGAAAGTTGACGGCCGGTAAGTTGACCAGTTCCCGGAAAAAACCGGGATAGTGAGGGTTGCTCAGAAAGCGAATGTTCGTGCACACATTGTGGTGACCGCTCAAACAGAATTCGCAGTGATAACAGTAAAGAGCGGGCTCAAGTGCTCCGCGGTCGCCCACAGCGAGTTCACTAACACCGGCGCCCGTCCTCACGACCCTTCCTGCGGGCTCGTGCCCGAGCACCATGGGGTAAACATTGGGAGTACCGCCAACAGCACCCTCGGAGTAGGAATGCAGATCAGACCCGCAGATGCCTACGGACTCGACCCGGACCTGCACTTCGCCGGGTCCGGGATCTTCAATCGGCATATCAGTAAGCCGGAATTTCAGCGGAGAGATAAGCTCTGCGGCTCGCATCGAATGCCTTCCTCACGTACGATACCTGCTCAGTAGGTGAGAAGAAAAGGCGAGAGGCGCCTTTCAGACAATTGTTTTGAGTGAGCACCTTTTCGACAACCCCACTTTAGCTCCACTGTAAGAATTCCTATTCCTTATTTTGCGGGACTTACGGCGCCAACCGTTCCCGTTAAGTTGTTGAAGTTACGTACAGAATCAAATTTGGGAGCAGAGGGTCGGGGGTTCGAATCCCTCCGCCCGACCAGTAGAATCATCACTGGTCGCTCACCGACAACCCTTCAAAACCCACTTGAGCGCACTGAAGCAATTGTGTGTGTGCTTCCCAACTTGCTAGCCATCGTTGCTTTGCCGTACACATTCATGGGTGTGGCTACATATCCGTGACGCATCACCCGTCTGCTGCACGCCACTTCCGTTCCGACTGAATTCGCCAGCTGCGGAACGCCAAACTTTGGACCCAATGGCTTCAGATGCCGGCGCATCAGAATTCCGGCGTAATATTGCGTCCGCGAATGCGTTGATACGAGCAATCAGCTTTGCTTTTTCTTTATAGAGATGCGGCATGGCTCTTCTTGACAATATCCTAGGGGGATATGGTACAAGATGAGAGGCGGGGGTTGCGATCCGCGCCGGATAAGCAAAACAAACCTTATGAGCAAAGAATCCGCACAAGAACCTCCAAGTATTGGAAGCTCTTCTTTGTGTTGCGATGAGCGCTCAGAAAGCCGCCCGTAGCTACGCTTTGGGCGATTCTCTCACCGCTCATCACAGCATACGACTTGTGATTTGAGCGCGTGGGCCCGCGGTTATTCGTACCCAGACTCACCCCTCCCGAACCGATGATCCGTGCTGCCGTCCCGTTCCGCGCCGTTGGCGCCGGACGCGGTTGCGCCTGCGCGGACCGTCACAGGAGGAACGATGAACAACATCCTTTTGACGATCCGGAAGACCGGTCGCATGACTTGCGCCTGGGTGCCCACGGGCAATCCCAGAACACCTCCTGCCTGCGTGTGGAAAGATGCGGAGTCTTCTCTCGCGGTCTCCACCGTGCAATCCTCCCCAGCGGATGAAGCAGGGGGAATGCGTTTGTGCGCATAGAAAAAGCTGAACTCGAAGTGACAACGAGGCCACCAGCCAGTGGCCTCGTTGTCCGCCATAGCTGGCAGAAGCATTTGCTCACGTTTCTGATGGTCTTTGGACCGGGTCTGATCGTGATGGAAGCGGACAACGACGCGGGCGCCGTCTCCACTTATATGCAGGCCGGAGGCCAATATGGTATCCACCTGCTCTGGCTGCTCGTGCTGCTGCTGCCCATCTGCTACTTCGTACAGGAGATGGTAGCCCGATTGGGGATCGCCACCGGCAAAGGCCACGCCGCGATGATCTACGAGCGCTTCGGTAAGTGGTGGGGACACTTCTCGCTCATCGATCTGCTGGTAGTCAACTTCCTTACGTTGATCACCGAGTTTGCCGCCATCTCCCTGGCACTCGGCGCCCTTGGAATCAGCCCGTATATATCAGTCCCGGTTTCAGCGCTGGGACTGACACTGATGGTCGTCACGGGGAGCTACCTTCGCTGGGAACGCATCGTCATTGTGCTCTGTCTGATAGACCTGACCTGGTTCGCACTGTCCTATGTCGTGCATCCCGACTGGGCCTCCGTCGCGCACAACGCCATTATCCCGACTATGCCTTTGGGCGGCGTGACGAGCGGTCTCGTCTTTCTTGTCATCGCAGTTGTCGGGACAACCATCGCCCCCTGGCAGCTTTTCTTCCAGCAGAGCTGTGTGGCAGAAAAACGGCTGCGCTTCTCCGACCTGAAATGGGCTCGGCTTGACACTCTGATCGGCGCTACCTTTACCGTCTGTGTGGCTGGCGCCATGATGCTGGTTGGAAATTACGGTTATCAACACGGAATCGTTTTCGAAGACCCGGCCCAGTTTGCGGACGCGATTCTGCCAACAGCTGGGCACTTCGCCCGTAACGGCATCCTGTTACTGATGGTGAATGCTGCTGTCCTGGGCACAACAGCCATCTCGCTTGCCAGCGCGTGGGCATACGGCGAGGTGAAGGGCTGGGAACACTCTCTTCACAAGAAACTGTGGGAAGCGCCTGGCTTCTACGCAACGTATATTGCGTGTGTCGGTGCGGCTGCAGCCATTGTCTTGATTCCGCATGTGCCGCTGCAGTTGGTCATCATCAGCGTGCAGGTTTTCGCGGGATTGATCCTTCCCTCCGCTATTATTTTTCTTCAGCTCCTGCTCAATGATCACGCGCTGCTCGGTGATCGCTGGGTCAACCGTCCCTGGAACAACTGGGTCAACTGGACGATCATCATTGTCCTCTTTGCCCTGTCGCTGCTGCTGGCCGCACAGGTGATGCTTCCCAACCTATTCAAATAAGTACGCGAGGTGATGGATGACAACCATGCAGAGCTCTTATAAACCGCAGTCCTACAACGTTGTCCACCCACTGAAAGACGTGCCGGAGCAGAAGTGTTCAAGCGAAGGTCTTGGCCAGATTGCGATAACACCAAGCGTTCGCCTATCTCTCAGGATTCTGCGCGGCTATCTGATGCTGATGACCGTAATGTTGCTCTATCACGTGCTTGATCTCGCTGGCGCGCTCAAGCACTTCAAGCTCTAAGAAACGAGGCACTCGATGGAAGAACCCAAAATAAACGAGCCTCCGCGAGCCGGAGGCAATCTCCGGTAGACCACGCCAGCTCAGGCAACTCTGCTCGCGCTTGTCACCGGGAGAATCACAGCACAAGAGCGAGCTCATTTCTGTAATGAGCTCCGCAAATCGAACAGCATTCGCAACTCACGGCGAACGCACGAGTCCACTGGCGGACCATACGACAGGTCCGCCCAGAACACTCGTGGTGTGTCTGCTCAACCGATCAGGCACGCTACATCGGAGACGACGATGAACCACCGGAACTTAATCAACGATGCCTGGGTATATTCCTCGAACGCGCGCGCCGAAGACGGCTTGCAACCACCTCGCGGGTTGCGAGCGCTGCGAGACACAGTGCTGGTCCCACTTGGCATATTTGTTGTGCTTCTCTTGCTCGCGCTATTCATGAGTCACACCGCTCTCGCCCAGACTGGCAGCGGCAGAATTGCCGGATCAGTGAAGGATGCAACCGGAGCTGTTATTTCGGGAAGCAGCGTTACTTTGACCAACACAGCAACGAACGTGACCCAAACTACTACGAGCAATGAAGAGGGCATCTTCAACTTCCCCGTTGTCTCGATTGGACAATACGAACTCGACGTCACCGCGAATGGATTCACGCCATACAAGCAAACCGGCGCAATCAAGATCGATGTGAACACATCGCTGACCATCGATGTGACGCTTCAAGTGGCGCAGGATTCGCAAACTGTCACGGTGACGGAGGGCAGCGCCGAGGTCCACACGACGGACACGCAGATTGGCCAGACGATCGAGAGCAAACAAGTAGTCGACATTCCGCTCAACGGCCGCAGCTACACGGATCTGCTGGCCGTGCAGGCTGGTGTTACGCCGGTCACGACAAGCGGCGCAGGCAACAGCAGTTCTGGTGGTGGCTTTGGCACCGTTCCAGCGGCGGGTCAGGCCAACACGGGTCAGTTCTCCATACATGGACAACGCGAATCGGACAACGCCTACTACCTGAATGGCGCGAGCGTTCAGGAGACCATCGGCCAGCAGGCCGGCATCATCCCTAACCTCGACTCCATTGCCGAGTTTCGCATTCTCTCCAGTAACGTTGACGCCGAATACGGGAGTTTCACCGGCGGCATCATCAATGTGGTGACCAAGTCTGGCACCAATGCCTTTCACGGCAATCTCTTTGAATTCTTCCGCAACACCGACCTCGACGCACGAAACTATTTCTCTCCCGAACGCGCGGTCTTCCATCAAAATCAGTACGGTGGCACCGTTGGTGGCCCAATCCGCAAGGACAAGATATTCTTCTTCGCGGACTACCAGGGACAGCGCTACATCCAGGGCATCGAGACAGGCTTCGTTACCGTGCCTTCTCTGTTGAACCGAAGCGGCAACTTCGGCTCGGGATCAGCGTTTACCGGAACCATCAACGGGCCATACCTCGCACAAACTCTGACTCAGCGACTCGGCTATCAAGTCACGCAGGGCGAGCCGTTTTCACAAGTGTTTCCCAGCGGCGTGATTCCTCAACGCGCATGGGGAACCGCGTCACAGCGTATGCTGCAGTACATTCCCGAACCAAACATCGGCTTGAATACGTTCTCCAGTGGAGCGTATGACAACCGCATCAATGACAGCAAGACAGCCGGCCGTGTTGACTTCAACTCCAACCGCTTCGGCACTTCATCGATCTACTACTTCAACGATCTCTACAATCTGGACAATCCCTATCCCAGCGGCCTCGGGGGCGCTACGCTTCCCGGCAATGGCTTCGCTTACGATGCGACATCCACCGGTGTTGACCAGGTGTTGATCTTCAGCAACATCCATACGTTTGGAGCGAACACCGTGAACGAGGCGCGCTTCGGCATGACACGTCTCGACAACAAGATTGGTGAACCCAAAGGCGGCGTTGGCGTTACTCTGCAGGACCAGGGCATCGAAGCCGGAGGTCAAGGAATTGTCCAGGGTTTTCCTGCACAGGCTGGCGTAGAGGAACTCTATTTCAACGGCTTTTCGGTTGGGACAAATCCGTTTTCCCTTGCGCAGGTCAATGACACTTATGACTTGGGAGACAGCGTTTCGCGCACCGTAGGCAACCATACCCTCAAGGTTGGCGGGAGATACATCTGGTACAAGGTCAAGCAGGATCCGAACCTCGTTGCCAACGGCACATTCTCATTCTTCGGTTCAGGAAACCAGACGACTGGCAATGGCTTCGCAGACTTCCTGCTCGGTCTTCCTGACTTCTATTCTCAACAATCCTCTCCAACCTTTTACGAATCGGCCGCGGATGCCGACCTCTTTGCACAGGACAGCTTCCGCGCGCGTCCGAATCTTACGCTGAACTACGGCGTGCGCTGGGATTACGTCACACCGTGGGCAGAAAAGTATCACCAGACGACTACGTTTGTGCAGGGAGTGCAGTCCACGACCTTCCCGGGCGCGCCTCTCGGCTACCTGGTCCCCGGAGATCCACTCCCTGGTGGCGGACACATTCCGGCTGGCATTGCGCCCACGCCACTCAACAACTTCTCTCCACGCTTTGGTGTGGCCTACTCACCTTCTGTGTCGGATGGCTTTATCAGCAAGATCACAGGCGGTCCAGGAAAGACCAGCGTCCGTTTGGGCGGAGGACGCTTTTTCACCTCGCCCCAGGGTCTCACCGTTGCGTATCCCACCGGCAACCCGCCCTATGGCCTGACTTACACCAGCCCGGAGGCGCCCGTCATGGAGACGCCCTTCATCGGTGCGCTCTCCGGCACACAATACCTCCAGCAGTTTCCGGTGAACGTGCCGTCCTATAAGGTTTCGCCAACCAACCCTGATAACTCTGTCGACTGGAGCCGCTATTACCCCATCAGCGGCGCGGGCAGCGTTTACTACAAGAACAAGACCAGTTATGCAATGCAGTACAACCTCACCATCGAGCGTCAGGTTGGCAGCAATGCTGTATTCAGCGTTGGTTACATAGGTTCGCTGGGTCGGCACCTGTTGACGGTCGTTGGAGCGAACCCCGGCAATCCCGCCCTGTGTCTCAGCGTAAGTCAACCGTCGGAAGTGGCTTCAGGCTCTCCGACTTGCGGCCCCTTTGGGGAGAACCTGGTCTATACCCGCGCGGACAGTACGGTGGTTAACGGAACGCGCAGCCCCTTTCCCAACACGATTGGTACCGATGCCTACTACAAGAACATGGGCAATTCGAAGTACAACGGTTTGGAGGTCACCTTCAAGCACACCACCGGACCGTTCTCCTTCCTCGCCAGCTATACCTACTCCAAATCTTATGACCAGACATCAAGCATCCAGGAACAGGTCGATCCGTATGACTATCACCGGCTCGATGGCATCTCGGCCTTCGATCTCAAGCATGACTTCGTCGTCAGTTACAACTACGACCTGTCTGTAGATCGCTTCTTCCATCCAAACCGGTTCACCAGCGGCTGGGCGCTTTCCGGGATTACCCGCTTGGCCTCAGGGCTGCCTGTCACCTTTGCCAGTTCAGGCGACAACTACCTCGTGCAGGTACAGAACAACGGTGTGAACTCAGTCAGTATCGACATGCCTAACTACGATGGCACCGGGTACAAGATCAACCATAACCCCCGAAACGGCAGACCCTATTTCAACACGTCTGCATTCACGCCCAATGCACTTGGAACAGAAGGCAACTCCAAGCGCAGGATGTTTTATGGGCCGGGCATCGATGACTACGATATGGCGCTGCACAAAGTAACTAACTTCGCCGAATCGCGCTCACTTGAGCTGCGGCTGGAGATGTTCAACGTCTTCAACCACGCGCAGTTCTATCCGAATGGATCGGTCGACGGAAACATCGGCGATACCTCCTTCGGCCATGTTCTGCATGCAGCCGATCCTCGAATCGGTCAGATCGCGGCAAAGTTCCGCTTTTAACAACCCCTAGGAGACGCAGAAGCGCCCTCCTATATCCCACAGAAAGGGTAGATGGAGTTTGGCATGGTCGGAATCAGTACTCTTTCATTCAGCCTGCACTTGGTGGTTGCTATTTTGATGGGCGCAACGGTCGGCTTGGAGCGGCAATGGCGGCAACGCATGGCGGGTACCCGCACCAATGCTCTGGTGGCTGCCGGAGCTGCTGCGTTTGTGATGTGCGGCCTCCTCCTGGAGAATGACCCTTCCGCGCGCGGGCGAATCGTCTCCTATGTTGTTTCCGGAGTAGGCTTCCTGGGAGCGGGAGTGATCTTTAAAGAAGGCGGCAACGTGCTCGGCCTGAACACCGCCGCCACAATTTGGTGCTCCGCCGCGATCGGTGCGCTCTCCGGACTCGGTGCACTGAACTTGGCGCTTGTGCTCGCGGTCACCGTTCTCCTGGCGAACATGGGGCTTCGTCCACTTGCCTATCGTCTCCACCCTGCCATTCCCGAGGCTGCTCCTATCGAGACGCTGTATGAAGTGAAGCTTGCTTGCAGGCTCTCCGCTACCGCCCACATACGCGGTTTGCTGCTTTCCACCATTACGCAACTGCCAGTTACTCTGCAGTCCATCCACGGAGAGCAGGATGACGGACACAATCAGGATCACATCCGTGCCGAGATGACGACCCCGGGCCGTAATAACGAAGCGATAGAACAAGTGATCATGCGGCTCTCGATTGAGGATGACGTCTCAGCTCTGAGTTGGTCCATCGTGGAGCAGCAAATGGAGTAAGCGGATGAAGGTAGTCTAGGATCTAGCAGGTAAATCTAACGAGGCCAATGGACAGTTATGTCTTCGATTTTCGAAATCTGGTCAGCCTTCCTTCTTCATCTCTGTGCGCGTTTGTAATTCTTCGAGCAAGTGTTTGGTATAGAGGCCGGTCGCGACGAATCTTGCTCCCTGATGAATCATCATAAAAAGTACCTCCTCTCCGCTCTTATCGATTAAAGTAACATCGTTAAGATCGACAACACGTGGTCGGTCCGAGCATCGATCCAACGATGCCTGCCAATTCGCGCTCAGCTCAGAGGCGAACTCTCCAATTAATTGGCCCTGAAGAATCCACTTTTCTTCCGACGGGCTCTCGACAACCGTAATTCTGAACATTTGCTCTTAGTGAAATCGAAGAAGTATTTCCTCAGTAGTGAGGTTCTGTGTAAGCCGCACAAACCATGCCACTATGGCTATGAATCGTTGGATAGAAAGGCAATCTTGTTGCCAGAAAGCGATTTTTTTTGTCTATTTTTGAGTTACGAATTAAAAGGAGTTATATCGACTTCACCCAGAGATCGAACGGCAGACTTTTGCAATGAGCCTGCCGACCAACTGGCACTCCGTCAACATTTTGGCACTTCTAGTGCGGCTGGGTTGGACGGGAGATTCCCAGCTTTCGCATGCGGAATTGCAAGGTGGGCCGCTTCATTCCCAACCGGGCTGCGGCGCCGTTTGGTCCGGAGAATACCCAGTTGCTTTGTTCGAGTACATGGAGGATATGCCGCCGTTCCATTTCCTCCAATGTCATCATGCCATTGCTACCGTTGTTCTCCACAAGCCGCGGCTTCAGGTCCGTGATCGGTACCTTAAGTTCTTTGCCCGACGACAAGATGACCGCGCGCTCTATTACATTCTGCAGCTCGCGAATATTCCCGGGCCATGGATAACGGACGAGGGCATTCATCGTTTCAGACGATATCGTGTCAATCCGCTTCTTCATCAAGCGGGCAAAATGTTGGGCAAAGTGCCGGACCAGGAAGGGGATATCCTCGGTTCGTTCGCGCAGAGGCGGCACGTAAATGGGAAAAACATTTAGCCGGTAAAACAGATCGGAGCGGAACATTTGGCTGTCGACCATGGCATTCAAGTCGCGATTGGTCGCAGCAATGAGTCGCGCGCTTGTGTGCAAGGTACGTGAACTGCCCAACCGTTCGAACTCGCGCTCCTGCAGTACGCGCAGGAGTTTCGGTTGCAGCTCGAGCGGTATTTCTCCCACTTCGTCTAGAAATATGGTCCCTGCTGAAGCAAGTTCAAAGCGGCCTATGCGTTGTGCAATCGCGCCGGTGAAGGCTCCTTTTTCATGTCCAAAGAGCTCACTTTCGAGCAGCCCTGTTGGAATCGCTGCACAGTTGAGTTTGACGAATGCATGCGAGCTGCGCTGGCTTAGCTTATGTACAGCCCGCGCGATTAATTCTTTTCCGCTTCCCGTTTCGCCATAAATCAGAACGGTGGAATCTGTCGGACCTACGGCCTCAACCCGACGCAAAGCTCGCCGTAGAACCATGCTATTGCCCACAATCTCTTCGAAATTCAGCTCGCTTCGGATTTCATCTTCCAAATAGAGCTTTTCCTGCTCAAGCTTGTCGGAAAGCTCGGAAATCTTACGATAAGCAAGTGCGTTATCTATCGCGATGGCAATCTGTCCTGCGATCTGAAGAAGAAAGTCCACATCCTGATCAGTAAAGGAGTCCTTCCGAAGCCTTGCCACTGAGAGAACACCGCGCACACAGTTGAAACGAATCAACGGGAGAAAACAGGTGGCGTGCAATCCTTCCTGCGTCGCCAGGTTTCGATCGAAGTATTGTTGTCGCTCCTCGCTGATATCGCCAACCCATAATTTTCCGGTACGAAAAACCTTTGCCGGAAGACCGTCGGGCGAAACGATCGCTCCTGGGCGGATTGCTCCTTTGCTGTCCGGGAAATCCAGCGCGTAAACTTCCAGGCCCTCGTTGTCAATCGCCGGCAGCATTAAAGCTACGGCGTCGAGTTGCATCACGTTGCGAATGCTTGGGGATATGGCCTCGATGAGCGGCTTCAGTTCCAGGTTGGAGACAACGCTATTATTCAGATCCAGAATAAGTTTGAGCTTTGTCTGTTCATTTTCGAGTTGCGCACGTGCTTTCTCTGAAGCTGTGAAATTCAGCCTGTCGTCGAGTGCGAGCGCCGCATAGTTCGCAGCAATCTCCAAAAAAGAAACATCTTCTTCTGAAAAAGCACTTTCATCGGAACGTCCAACACAGATCACTCCCAACCGGCGAAGTGTTGTGCTCAAGGGAAGAATGCACAGTGACCTATCTCCATTCGAGCAAAACCACTCCAAATGATCCGGAAATCCCGTCTCCTCATGAATAGAAGGGATTGTGAGTGGCTTTTGATGCTCATGAACCCAAATGCACGCGGAAGGCTTATGTGAAAACAACTCCGGGGGAATGAAAGACTTCTTCCCGCTGCCATCCACAGCAACGCTCGAGATCAGATCGGAACAGTCACTCCGCACGACTGTAAAGGTATTGGCGGAAATGAGGCTGAGCAATGTAGACGGAAGTTCCTGCAGGAGATCTTCCGCATTGGGACACTGATTCAGTTGATGTGTAAAACGCAGAAATGCATGATCACTTTCCAGCGGTAAGCGATCATGAACGGAACTGGGTATGCGATTGTCGCGCTGCCTCTCCATAACAGGTCTGTCAGGAAGTGAATCTTACAAGCTTGTAACCTCATAGATGATCACGAGGCCCACTAGGTAGCACTAAACCTTTGGGAATGCCGGGCATCGCGCCGAGTTCACATACGGTGTGCGAGGGATGCCAATAGGCTGGCAGTTGGTTAATTGGCTGGCATCTGTGCTTTTCGTTCCGATGCCCAATTCTTGTAGGTCTAAAAAATCCTTTTTCATATCAGTCACTTACCACTTCCAGGGTTATCCCTTGGGATCTGGCGAACCATGTGCAAGGCATGGGGGTTCGACCTTTTAATCAAAGACGCATCACCATTAAGTTCCAGCTGGAAGGAAGTTCTAATATTTGGAGGGCTTGATGCCTGTCGAGCAGCAAACCGAGCAATCTTCGAATTTTCGTCTTGATGTGCCATTACATAACCTTCTTACGCAGTCCCCAGCTCCTCCGCTCGGGTTGCATCCTGTTGGCAAGCCACAAACATTTCCTGAGCCTGTCTTCCCCCAGCGCCCAGATTTGTTAGGGCCTATTGATGAAAGCGGCGAGTGGATTCCGCCCGAGAAGCGCAAGTGGACACCTGGGCAGATTTACCACGCCATGCAGGGCTGGCTCTTTCCTTATATCCATTCGCGCGTTACAGCAGGCGATTTCCATCCTTTGATCGCCTATCTCTTCACCGAGTTCAAATGCAACCTGGACTGCCACTACTGCTGGGCCTTCGACAATAAGGTAAAGGGAATGAGCGAAGACACGGCGAAGCGCTCCATTGACTGGCTGCATGGCACCGGCTGCCGGGTTCTCGCCTATATGGGTGGCGAGCCTCTACTCCGTCCCGACCTTATTCATAAGATCACTTACTACGCAGCAAAGAAGAACTTCTGGATTTATCTACCCACCAATGCCCGGTTGTTGCGCATCGATGTGATCGATAAGCTCGCGGACGCCGGAATGTCGACTTTCAATATCGCCGTCGACGCCGTTGACCTGAAGCCGGGTCTTCCCAAAGCATTGGCGCCAATTCGCAAGCAATTCGATTATCTGGTTCGCAAGCAGTACGGCTACGGCTACTCAGTCTTCCTGAATATCAACATATGCCGCAACAATCTGGATGATGTGCGCGAACTCACAGAAATTGCCCACGACTGCGGCATCGCCACTGACTACCACATTAATGAATCGCCGCTGCTTGAACAGGATGAGCATTTCAAGCATGCAGACAATAATGTCACCTACATCACGAAAGAGGATTGGCCGGCTGTTGAAGAAACCATCCAGTGGCTGACCGAGAAGCAGGACGCGGGATACAAGATGGTGAACTCGAATACCCGGCTCTGGCAGATGGTCGACTTCATGAAGGGCAATCACTTCCCGTGGAATTGCCGCGCCGGGCAGAACTCCATGATCATCCGTGTCGACGGAACGCTCGCTCCATGCTTCCCGATGTATACCGCGAGTTACGACTGGGGTGTGGTTGGCGATCATAAATTTGACACGAAGCAGCTTGACCACCAGAAGGAAACCTGCCAGACCCATTGCTTTTCGACGTTGAACCATATTCTCGGCTGGTGTTACAACGACCAGCGAGTGATCAAGTACTTCTTTAAGCAGCTTGCCCACGGATTTCAGGGAATGAAAGGGCAGATGTAATCGATAGCGGATTCGATTACTGCAAGAATCTACGCTAAGCCAATATTAATTTTGATAACTGACAAGGAGAGGCATTATGCCAGCAGCAGAAATCGTTCAAACCGATTTTGAAGCAGAGATTCAGGCTCGTATCGATGCGGAACGTGCACGGCTTCGCGCAGAAGCGGGACTAGCACGTATGCGTGAGTTCAAGAAGCCGGTAGAGCGCACATTCACCGGCCCAGAGCGCGACTATGTCACGATCCTTTTCGGCGGCCTGACCTGGAAGCACGAGGAAATGATTAAGGCCGTCTTTCATGGCAGCGGATATCGTTGCGAAAATATTCCGACCCCTATCGTCGCTGATTTTCAAGCCGGGAAAGAATTTGGAAACAATGGCCAGTGCAATCCGACGTACTTCACGGTTGGCAATCTGGTGCGCTATCTGCAGAGCCTTGAGCAGCAAGGATTAACACGCCAGCAAATCATTGATAATTACGTTTTTTTTACCGCCGGCTCCTGTGGTCCCTGCCGCTTTGGCATGTATGAGGCGGAATATCGTTTTGCCTTGCAGAATGCGGGTTTTGACGGCTTTCGCGTGCTCCTCTTTCAACAGACTGATGGCATCAAGGCGGCAAGCGGCGAGCCCGGCCTAAAATTTTCGGTCGACTTCGGAATGGGCATGCTCAATGCGCTCAACCTCGGAGATGTCATCAATGAGCTTGTCTATCAAGTCCGCCCGTTTGAGGTGAAAAAAGGCGAGACAGATCGTGTCATTCACGAATCGGTCAAGACACTCACAGACACGCTCCGCGACAGAAAACGTTGGCACATCAAAGATGCGGCTCCATCTTGGGCGCAGCCTTATCTTGAGAAGCACGACAAGATCGCGGGCATCGGCTGCACACTCGGCAAGGTTGCCCACAATCTCTATGGCAAGGAGTACGTCGACGCGCTACACACCTGCCGGGACAGCATCAACGCGATAGAAGTTGATCGCCTGCGCGTAAAACCGGTAATCAAAATCACGGGAGAATTCTGGGCGCAGACAACTGAGGGCGATGGCAATTTCAACATGTTCGCCTTCCTGGAGCGTGAAGGCGCTCAGGTGCTGGTGGAACCGATCGCGACTTGGATCGCCTACATGATGTATGTGGCCAAGGAAGGCGCAAAGGCCCGGGCTGATGCAGAAGCTCCCTACCGCGACCCCAAGTGGTACGAGATCAAGAAGCGCGCCGCCAATGAGTTGAAGCTATTCAAGAAAACCGGCGGTTTGAGTGCGGGCAGCGCGATGTGGAATTATTTTTATCACCGCACCATCAAGCATATGGGCGATACGGCGCATCACCTTATTCCGCAAAAAGAACTCTCCCGCCTGGCGCATCCGTTCTATCACCAGCTCGCGCGCGGCGGAGAAGGTTATATGGAAGTTGGCAAGAATGTCTACTATACCGTGAACCATCTCTGCCATATGGTGTTGGCGCTGAAGCCCTTCGGCTGTATGCCTTCGACGCAATCAGACGGCGTTCAATCGAGAGTCGTCAACAAATTTAAGGACATGATCTTCCTGCCCATCGAGACCTCAGGCGAAGGCGAAGTAAACGCGCATAGCCGTGTACAGATGGCGCTCGCTGAAGCGAAGGCTAAGTCGAGGGCGGAGTTCGACAATGTTTTGGCGCAGACTGGGAAATCTTTGGATGACCTGCGTGGCTATGTCGAAGACCATCCTGAGATGAAACACGCACTCTATAAAGTTCCGCACCGCGAAGGCGTTGCTGGAACCGCAGCGCAGTTCGCCTGGCATGTCAGCGATCTGATGAACAGCGACAGAAGCTATCGCCGGCAGGCACGCGTGTCTCTGGCGCCATCGCAGGTGGCCTGAATGCGCACCACGCTTCGAGTTGCGCTGGAAGGTTCTACCATTCTGGCGCTTGCACTGTTTTCGGCGGCGTTGCATTGTGCGTTGCGGTCTCTGCGATCGCAGCGCACAGCAGCTGTCCAAAGTAGCGTGCCCAACGAATGGATGACTTCCGCGAAGGTTCCTAACCGGCGACCTTTCTTCCTGTCGCGCGGAGGCCTTCTATTGCTGAGGAAAAGGTGATGCAGAAATTTCTGGTGGGTTTGGATGTAGGCTCAACCACAGTCAAAGCGATCGTCGTCGACGCCGCTACCGACACGACCATCTGGCAGGACTACCAACGTCACGAAACCCGGCAGCCGGAAAAGGTGCTGGAGTTCCTGCGCCGCATGGAATCTGAGGCTGGCATATCGCCAGCGGATACACGCATCTTCGTCACCGGTTCCGGAGGCGGAACCATTGTCGAGATGATCGGTGCGAAATTCGTGCAGGAGGTACATGCCGTTTCTCTTGCCGTGGAGAAGCTGCACCCCGAAGTCTATTCCGTCATCGAGCTCGGGGGGCAGGACGCGAAAATCATCGTCTTCAAGGATGACGAAGAGACTGGGCGCAAGAAAAAAATCCCGTCCATGAATGACAAATGCGCGGGAGGCACGGGCGCGGTCATCGATAAGATCAACGCGAAGCTGAAAATTCCTGCCTCGGAATTGTCCAACCAGGCATATCACGGAATCAAACTGCACAAGGTTGCCGGAAAGTGCGGCGTCTTCGCCGAGACCGATATCAATGGGCTTCAGAAAACGGGTACGCCTTCTGATGAATTGATGGCGTCGCTCTTCGAAGCCATCGTCCTGCAAAATCTCAGCGTGCTTACGCGTGGACACACACTGCGTCCGCATGTGCTGCTGCTCGGCGGCCCCAATGGATTCATCCGCGGTATGCGTGAGGCATGGCAGGCCAACATTCCACGCATGTGGAAAGAACGCAAGGTTGAAATACCGGATGGCGTTGCACCGGAAGAGCTGATTAAGGTCCCTGAAAATGCGCAGTACTTCGCGGCGCTTGGCGCCGTTGAGTTTGGCAGGGATGAGGAGGCCGCAGTTGGCAGCTATCTGGGAACAGAAAAGCTTGTCTACTACATCGACTACGGACGCGCAGAGGAAAAAGCCACATCAGGTGGTAAAGGCTTAGTCGCGGAAGATACTGAGCTTGTCTCGTTCAAGTCAGCATATAAAAGAAAGAAGTTCACGCCGGCGGAGTTTTTTCCCGGTCAGGTAGTCTCCGGCTTTGTTGGAATCGATGGAGGCTCGACATCGACGAAAGCAGCCCTGTTGGGAAAAGACGGTGAAATTCTCTGTAAGACCTATCAGCTTTCGAATGGCAATCCAATCCAGGACACCATTGAAATGTTCGAGAAGCTGCGCGAACAGATCGAAAGCAAAGGTGCAACGCTTGAAGTCCTCGGCGTCGGCACAACCGGCTACGCTAAAGACATTATCAAAGATGTATTGAATGCCGACGTGGCGCTGGTTGAAACAGTGGCGCACACTGAATCAGCGCTTAAGTTCTATGACGATCCTCACGTCATCGTCGATGTCGGAGGACAGGATATTAAACTCATTGTCCTCAAAGATGGCCGCGTTAAAGATTTCAAACTGAACACGCAATGCTCGGCTGGCAACGGATACTTCCTTCAATCCACCGCTGAAGGCTTTGGACTGAAAGTCGAAGACTTCGCCGACATCGCCTTTTCTGCCAAGTCGATGCCCTCCTTCGGCTATGGCTGCGCCGTCTTCATGCAATCTGACATCGTCAACTTCCAGCGGCAAGGCTGGCGAGCGGAGGAAATACTCGCAGGCCTCGCTGATGTGTTACCCAAGAACGTCTTCCTCTATGTCGCCAGCATTCCGAACCTCGCTGCACTCGGCTCACGCTTCGTCCTGCAAGGCGGCACGCAGAACAATATGGCCGTAGTAAAAGCTGAGGTCGACTTCATCAAGTCCAGCTTCCGAGCCAACGGTAAAGAACCTGAGATCATCGTCCATGAACACTGCGGTGAGTCGGGAGCGATCGGTGCGGCGCAGGAAGCTCTACGGCTCTGGACCAACGGAAAGCAGACCACTTTTATCGGGCTGGAGTCAGTCGCCAACATTCGTTACCGCACCACCCGCAACGAAGACACTCGCTGCTATTTCTGCAAGAACAACTGCCTGAGAACCTTTATCGATGTGGATGTAACAACTGGCAGAGAACAAGCCGCAACCACGGGCGATGATCGCGCTGCCACTCCGGAAGAGATTGCAGAAGTCGCAGCGGCACATCTACCCAGCCTCCAAACAATCCAGGCCAATCTTCCTCCCGTCGAGTCTCACGGCTCATCGTGCAGCACCGGTGGTGGATGCAGTTCGCACGCGCCATCTCCCTTCAAGGCAAAGGCCGAGCCGCTGATCCAGATTCAGATTGCCCCCGGATCGAGCACAGTCATTGAGTTGCCTAAGCCTGTCGAGTTCCAGCCGCGCAAAACCAAAGTGCCTCTGCGCATGGGTGAGCAGCGTCTGATCATCGCAACCTGCGAAAAGGGAACGGTCGAAGACTTAGATGAGATGAAAGATATCAAGTCCGATATCGACAAGATCAAAGACGCGAACCCCAACTTCGTCGATATCGCTGCGCACGATGTCTTCCGTCCTCGTCAGGTCGAGATCGTCGCCGATGCAGTTCCCAGCACCAAGGGTCTTTTCATCTCAAAGAACATTAAAGAGCGCGTTCCTCTGATGGAGCGCAGAAAAGACTTCCGCATCGGCATCCCTCGCCTGTTGAATACCTATACCTATGCGCCGCTCTTCAATGCATACTTCGCCAGCCTCGGTCTGAAGTCCGAGAACATCATCTACTCCGACTACACGACGCCAGAGCTTTACCGCGCAGGCGCAAGCCGCGGTGCCATTGATCCTTGCTATCCATCGAAGATCGGCATTGCGCACGTTTACAACCTGCTCGCAACCAAGCACAACAAGAAGCCGCTGAACGCGATCTGGTTCCCGATGTATGACGTGCTGCATTCGCACCTGGTGAACCTCACTGGCTCGAATGCCTGCCCAACCGTAACTGCAACTCCTGAAACCGTGAAAGCCGCCTTCACCAAGGAGAGTGATATCTTCGCGGAAAATGGGGTTCTCTATCTCGATCCAATCCTCAATCTTCAGGACCAGAAGATTTGCGCGGATCAGATGTACAAGGCGTTGGGACCGGTTCTAGGTCTTAGCCGCGAAGAAAATGAACGGGCTCTCGAAGCTGGTTTCAAAGCGCTGCACTCTTGCGAGGATGAAATCCGCCGTCAGGCTCGCAAAACGCTCGATCAGCTTGAGCGCGAAGACCGTATCGGCATCGTTATGCTGGGCCGTGTCTACCATCACGATCCAGGTCTCAATCACGAGATCATGGAAGAGTTCCAGAAGCTTGGCTATCCGGTCTTCTCACAAAGCACTTTGCCGGTGGATGAAGATATTCTCGACCGGCTCTTCGGCGACGAGGTGCGCGCTGGATTCATCACGCATCCGCTCGATATCTCCGACGTCTGGAAGAACCGTTATTCCACAAGCACAAACCATAAAGTGTGGGCGGCTAAATTTACCGCCCGCCATCCGAACCTTGTGGCGCTTGAAGTCTCCAGCTTTAAGTGCGGGCACGACGCTCCCATTTACGGAGTCATCGAGGGCATCATCGAGCAGTCGGGAACGCCATACTTCTCCTTCAAAGATCTCGACGAAAACAAACCATCCGGCTCCATCCGCATTCGCGTGGAAACAATCGATTACTTCCTCCGCCGCTATCGCGAGGACATCGTCAAGCGCAGGCAGCTCGAAGGGAATATCGAAGCACAACTCGCGGCCTTTGAGCAATCGCTTCGCAGGCAAGCCGAAGACAACTATAACGTAGCAATCGCAGGAGACTGACAGCTCAATCTGCATGTCGACACATATGGGTACGATCAACAGGTTTATTCTATCCAATCTGGGGTATCGGCCCGTCCGTACACTGCTGAGCATCCTGGCCATCGCCGTGGAAGTGACGATGATTCTCACACTTGTGGGCGTCAGCTATGGAACGCTCGACGCGACGGCACGCCGTGCTCGCGGAGCCGGAGCCGATATCATGATTCGGCCTCCGGGGTCCTCGATCATCGGGCTCAGTTCGGCTCCAATGACCGATCTATTGGTTCCGATGTTGGTGAAGCAGCCGCACGTCCTTCTGGCAACCGGGACAGTCGTGCAACCCTTAGCAGGGCTGGACACAATTAACGGTCTCGACCTCGATCATTTCGGCAAAATGAGCGGCGGTTTTCACTTTCTTCACGGTGGCCCATTCCAGCAGGATAACGACATTCTGGTCGATGAATACTACGCCAGGGAAAAGCACCTTCATGTTGGGGACACTGTTCATCTTATCGACCATGACTGGCATCTCTCCGGGATTTTCGAATCAGGCAAGCTCACCCGCATTGCTGTGAAATTGCCCATACTGCAGGAACTGACAGGAAATCCGCATCGGCTCAGCCAGATCTATGTCAAGGTCGACAATCCAAACCGCGCCCAGGAAGTTGTGGACGAACTGCATAAGAAACTGCCGGGCTACCCCATTTATACGATGGAAGAATTCACTTCATTGCTATCGATCAGCAGCGTCGGGTTACTGCGGAATTTCATCGGCGTCGTGATTGGAGTAGCCGTGGTTGTTGGCTTCATAGTCGTCTATATGGCCATGTACACAGCGGTCCTGGAGCGAACACGCGAGATCGGAATTCTGAAAGCGATGGGCGCCTCCTCCGCCATGATTCTTAGCCTGCTGCTGAAGGAAACGCTCGTCCTGGCGATCTCAGGAACTGTAGCAGGCATCGTTTTAACCTACGGAACGCAATGGTGCATGCGGCATCTGGTGCCCTCGAGCCTGGCGCAGGAAACTGTGTACGCATGGTGGCCCATAGCTGGAGTCATCGCAATTACGGGTGCTCTTTTAGGTGCCATCGTTCCTGTAATGAAAGCTGTAAAGCAGGACGTAACCCAGGCCCTCGCTTACGATTAAGGGACGGGTAAATTAACTTATCCGGAAAATGATTCCTCCTCGCTTGGCCAGGTGACCGGCCAGGTCAATAACCCGCGGCTGGTTCAGTTTGCGTTGAAGCTGATGTTCTGATGGGGTTCAAGGCGCGAGCGGCCTCTTCCAATAAGGGCCGCTCATGCTGTCTTCGAATCTAAGACTGCTTTGTAATTAAGTTCAATCCTCAGCGAATGCGAGAGCCTGTAGGTATTCCACCCTCTGGCTTGAGTGCCATCATGGTTTTAACGAGAGCCCTCTGCCAATCCGGTAATGCAATTCCAAAAAACGACTGCAATTTCTGATTGGAAAGAACGGAGTTCGTGGGACGCATCGCTGGGACGGGATATTCACTTGAAGGAATCGGGATGATCTGCGGAGACTTGCTCTCCGTTTGCTGTTCTTGCTCCGCAAAGATTTCTTTCGCAAATCCAAACCATGTTGTCTCGCCGCCACAGGTCATGTGGTACACACCGGAATGAGTTGTCCAGTCTGCCCCCGCTCTTTCAACCGCCGCTCGCGTGGCATCCGCAATGGCTGCTGAAGAAGTCGGCGCACCGAATTGATCGTCGACGATCTTTAGCTGATCGCGTTCCCGGCCCAATCGCCGCATGGTCAATAGAAAGTTGCGTCCATGCGGCCCATACACCCAGCTCGTGCGGAAAATGAGATATCTGCCGCCAACTTCTTGGATCGCCCGCTCGCCCGCCAGCTTCGTCCGTCCATAGACATTCAGCGGATTGGTCTCATCGGCCTCTTCCCACGGTGACCGCTTTGATCCATCGAAGACATAATCCGTCGAATAGTGCACGAGCAGCGCATTTGAACTCGCTGCCTCTTCCGCCAATATGCGTGGAGCCTCGCCATTGATCGTCAAGGCCAGTTCAGGTTCAGACTCCGCCCGGTCCACAGCTGTATAAGCAGCTGCATTCAGAATCACATCAGGATGAAGTTGACGGATAAGAGAGCGTAGCTCTTCCGGTCTTGAAAGATCGGCGGTCTCGCGGCCGAATGCAGTTACTTCACCTGCATTAGCAAAGCTGCGTCGCAGTTCGGTACCCACCTGACCGCCAGCACCGAGAATCAGAATGTTTTGTGCCTGGCTCATGCAAACAACTCAGCCTGGTCTAAAGTTCGACCCTGTTGGTCTTTTCCAGAGACAACGGCATCCGTTTTAGACACAGGCCATGGAATAGCAATGGCAGGATCATTCCACAGCAATGTCCGCTCGTCTGCCGGTGAGTAATATTCGGTGACCTTGTAGGCAAAGCCTGCCGTGTCCGACAAGGCCACAAATCCGTGACCAAAGCCTTCAGGAATCCAGAAAAGACGCCCGTTTTCGCCGGATAACTCCACGCCAACATGCTTCCCAAAGGTTGGCGAGCTGCGCCGCAGATCCACCGCGACATCCCAGACAACGCCATGGGTCACACGGACCAGCTTGCCTTGGGTATTTTGAATTTGGTAGTGAATACCGCGCACGACGTTTTGCTTGGACACGGAAAAGTTATCCTGCACCCAGTGAGTGGGCAACCCAGCCTGCTCCATAGCGCGCTCGTTGTAGGTTTCGCAAAATGCGCCGCGCTCGTCTTTGAATATCCTGGGTTCTAAGATCAAAACTCCAGGCAATTCAGTTTCCAAGACTTTCATTGTTTATATACCGTCGGAAGGAAAATTTGGCTCATTGAGCAGAGACAACAGGTATTGGCCATATCCGCTCTTCCGCACAGGCTGCGCCAGAGCTTCGACCTGTTCGGCGGTGATATATCCATGGCGAAACGCAATCTCTTCAGGGCACGCAATTTTCAAACCCTGCCGGCGTTCGATGGTCTGAATAAATAATCCTGCTTCAAAGAGTGAATCGTGCGTTCCCGTATCGAGCCATGCCATACCACGGCTCATCAGCTCGACATCTAGAGTGCCGCTTTCAAGGTAGCAACGATTCAGGTCAGTGATCTCGAGTTCTCCGCGTGGAGAAGGCTTGAGAGACGCCGCAAGACTTACAACATCGTTGTCATAGAAATAAAGACCGGTGACCGCGTAACGCGATTTTGGAGCTACAGGCTTTTCTTCAAGACTGACCGCGCGTCCATTCTTGTCGAACTCAACCACGCCATATCGTTCCGGATCGTGAACGGGATAAGCAAATACTGTTGCGCCAGTCTTTTTACCAGCAGCTTTCACCAGTTGCATCGAAAGAGACTGACCATAAAATATGTTGTCTCCGAGCACCAGCGCACATGCGTCTGACCCGATAAACTCTTCGCCGATGATGAACGCCTGTGCAAGACCATCCGGGCTAGGCTGCACCGCGTAAGAAAGATGAAGCCCCCACTGTTCGCCAGTACCAAGCAGATCCGCAAAGCGCCCTGTATCCTGCGGCGTAGAGATGATCAATATCTCCCGGATACCCGCCAGCATGAGCGTCGTCAGCGGGTAGTAAATCATTGGCTTGTCATAGACGGGCAGCAGCTGCTTTGAAACCACATGCGTCACCGGATAAAGGCGCGTCCCCGAACCACCTGCCAGCACAATTCCCTTCATCGAGTCACACGCTCCGCATAGTTCGTTTCAATCCATTGCTGGTATGCGCCGGAACGCACATTTTCAACCCAATCCTGATGCGCGAGGTACCACTCGACTGTCTTGCGAATTCCCGACTCGAAGCGCTCCGCCGGCTCCCAGCCAAGCTCCTGCTTGATCTTGCGCGCGTCGATGGCATAACGACGGTCGTGACCCGGACGATCTGTCACATACGAAATCAGCTTCTTCCGTGACCCGATCGCTTCATTGGGTGAAAGCTCGTCCAGCAAATCGCAGATCGTCGTAACCACATCGATATTCGTTCGCTCGCTTGATCCGCCGATGTTATAGGTCTCTCCAAGCCTGCCACCTTCCAACACTGTGCGAATTGCCGAGCAATGATCCTCAACAAAAAGCCAGTCGCGAACATTCTTTCCATCCCCGTAAACCGGTAGCGGTTTGCCCTCCAGTCCATTGAGGATCATCAGAGGGATGAGTTTTTCCGGAAACTGATACGGACCGTAATTGTTGGAACAGTTCGTCGTAAGAACCGGTAGCCCATACGTGTGGAAATAGGCCCGCACCAAATGGTCTGAGGCAGCCTTGGATGCAGCGTATGGACTGTTCGGCGCATAGGCCGTCGTCTCAGAAAATGCAGGATCGTCAGGCCCAAGCGTTCCATACACTTCGTCAGTCGAAACGTGCAGGAGTCGAAACTCCTTCTGCTCATCGGCACTTAACTCAGCGTAATAGGCACGAGCCGTCTGCAAAAGTTCAAACGTGCCCACCACATTGGTCTGGATGAACGCGCCAGGTCCAACGATCGACCGGTCCACATGGCTTTCCGCAGCAAAATGGACAATCGCCCTTGGCCTGTATTCGCGGAGAAGCTTCGTCACCAGCTGTTCATCGGCCATGTCGCCGTGAACGAAAATGTGGCGCGAATTCTGGTCAAGGGACTGCAGATTGTTGCGATTGCCGGCATACGTCAGGCTATCGAGGTTGATAACCGGCGAACCGACTTCCTTGATCCATGACAAAACGAAATTGGAACCGATAAAACCGGCACCGCCTGTTACCAGGATCGAATCTTCTTTATTCATAATGTTCTCAGGCCGTTTTCTTTGTCCAGAGTGCCCTGCGGAGGACATTGAGACGCTCGCTTTGTTCGGGGTCCTGTCGCAGCCGCTCCATGCCTTCCTTGAAAAGTGCAACAAAGATGCCGATGAACATCCCCGCTATCGCTGCAACGACAATAATCAAGCCCCGCTTCGGAAACGACTTGTAGTCTGGAACAATCGCCGGATCTACAACTTGAATAAGCGCCCCTTCTTTTGCCTCGTCTAATTTGGCTAATTCAAACTGTCGGGCCAGGATCTCAAAAATCGTCTCGCGGTACTTCACATCACGCAGCTTGCGGATATATTCGACACCTACCTGCGGTACTTGTCCTCTCGGCAAAATCAAGCCACCGCTGGTGTCATCGGCACTACCGCCAAGCTTCGCCAGCTGTGCGCGCATGCTGTCCAGCTCCTGCTGCGCCTGCACAACGTCAGCATTCTCGTTAGTCCCGTAGGTCCGCATCCCTTGCAGCTGCACCTCTTTTGCGGTGATCTGCGCGCGCAGTTGCGCGGCGGATTCAATCAGCGCACGAGCCTGGCTATCCAGCTGAATCATGCCTGTCTTCTGCTGCGTTTCCTTCAGGGCTTCTTCGGCGTTGGCCAGATTATCTTTCGCCTGCTCCAGCTGCTGCTCGAAAAAGAGTCTACGCTGCGAAGCCTCGCTGATTGCCAGGTGTTGCGAAAGCTGACGGTATTCCTCTACATAAGCGTTAGCCATTGCGGCCGCGCGCTTAGGGTCTTTATCTTGAACGGAAATATGGATGAGGTTGTCCTTCGCTCCACTCTCTACCGTTGCATGGCTTTCAAACGCCTTTCGGGCAGTAGACATGTATTCCTGGTGATACTCCTTCATCAACCCGAACCGCTCGATCATCGCATCTTCTACGGTGCGGCTCTTGAACATCGCCACAAACATATCGTTGGGGTTCTTGAGCCCCATGCTCGACCCTGCGAGCGCACCGAGAGTGCCTAAATTTCCAATCTGCGACATCAAAGCCGAACTGAGTGAGGAATTCTGCTGCGGGGGCAAAACTGTGGTGAGAGCCGTATAGCGTTTCGGCAGAAGAAGAGAAATGATGAGCGCAATCAGCGCAAATCCGAAGGTGAATTTAAGAATGAGCCACTTGCGTCGCGCCAGAATAATCAGAAGATCCAAAAGCGATATCTCATTATTCTGCTCGTCATGCAGCGCGCTCGGCGGAACCGTCTGCGTGTCAAAATGCCTGATCTCTGTAGTTGTCGTATCCATTCGCTGCGGTTCTGAGATTGTAGTCTTCACCCAAGCTACCAGAAGACTCCAGCCCTATTCCATCTCCATCCTCATCCCAGCATGGCGTACCCAGGAGGAACCACCTGGCCGTAGAAGGGCGGCCTCGGTCTTCCCACAATTTTACCTGCAGGCACAATCGTCCCCTCAGGAATCTTCGAAAGTCCGCTATGAGATACCTTCGCGATTCTAACCAAACCGCATTGTGCTTGGGCTAAGACATCTTCCCAGGATGCCCCGTCACATCGCCCATCCCATCAGTGTCCGCACAATGCCCATGCGTGGCCCAGAGAATTCCTCCCACAAACACGACTGCAAACAGAAGAAGCGAACCTAAGGTATTCGGCATAATCGCCTCCCTACTCATGGGAGATCGAAAAAGAAGGGAGGGTTGCAGCCGAATTTCACACTTTTGCTGGCTCTGCCTCAAGCTGTCTGGCTTCGACCCGGATACGGGAGGACGTAACCAGAACTACCGCAATCACCACCGCTGCCATCCCAATATATTCAGTACCTGCCAGGTGCTCACCAAGAAGAAGCGCCCCAAGAATGACCGCAACGACAGGGTTAACGTATGCATATGTTGTGACTTTCGAGACCGGAACATGGTCGAGCAGCCATACAAATGCCGTGTATCCCACAAGCGAACCGAAGGTCACAAGATATGCCACCGCTCCGATAGCGTCCCGGGTCCAGTGCGAGGCATGCCATCCGCCCACGGCCACACCTACAACCAGACTCACGGTGCCTGCAACCAGCATCTCCCAACCCGCGGCCACCATTGGATTTACCGGCAATTTCAATTCACGCGACAGCACCGACCCAACGGCCCAGAAAAATGCACCGCACAGAACAATCACGCTGCCCAGCACCTGCTGATGTTGCGCATTCGCTTGCCGGATTCCCGGCCAAAGCAATGCCACCAATCCGACAAATCCAAGCGCAAGACCCAGCCAGCCGCGCATCAGCAGCTTTTCTCCGCGCGGCAGCAGCATGCTGAGAATCGCCACATACAACGGCACAATCGCCAGCAACAATGCCGCCAAACCGCTGTCAATGTATCGCTCGCCAAAGACAAGTCCGATGTTTCCTCCAACCAGCAGCAACAACCCAATAGCAGCCAGCCAGCCAAGCTCACGCACCGGCAGAAAAATGCGCCTTCCCCGCGCGGCACAAAACGCCAGCAACAGAACGCCGGCAATAAAAAACCGCATACCGCCCAGAATCAGCGGATGCAGATATTGCACCCCTACCTTGATGGCCGTGTAGGTTGAACCCCAGAAGAAATACACGCAGCCAAAAGCAAATGGAATGGCGAATGAGCTCGCATTGAGGCGCTTCATGGGCAGGTCTCTCCATTCACGCAGCACTCAGAACCCGAAAGCGGCGCGTACACAAAAGATGCACCACAGCGCACATTTGCACGATAGATCATCAAGATGCGATCAATCTGAATGAGAGATACTTCTATTCCCATACCCGGTCATCTGACCATCAAGTCAAAAAACTGTCATCCTGAACGCAGCGAAGGACCTGCTTTTCCCTTTCTTTTACTGCATTTATTCATGGAACGGCAGATACCCTAGCCTTTTAAACACTAGGAAACCGTGAGAAAGGCTCCCTTTATCCCGTCGCCCGTCACAGCAATTTCAGAAGGCCCGGCATTGTGAACGAAAGAGACAGCCGCACGTCCGTTGTACAACTCAATCAAACGGGATCCAGTCGAAGTTCCCAGATTGTCGAGCAAAGTCCCGGCTCCGGCCATCGAGAAACGCACTCGGTTGCGCGCATCCATACACGCAACGCCCTGATCATCAAGCAGTTGAGCCTCAACCGTCACCACGTCCGCATTGCGCGACACTTCAGCCAGTCTCAAGACCGCGGGCTTACCCCATTTTTCAGTCTGATAGGTAAACGTGACTTCATCCGTCACCTCCGGATCATTTTTTCGTGTCACCGCGCGTAGCGTATTCTTACCCACCGCAAATTTGCAGCTCCAGCGCAAGCCAGCCGCAGGAAAGTCCTGGCTATTACGCCTCTTTATGCCGCAGGATTGACCATTCAGAAACAGCTCGACTTCCGCGCAATTCGAATACACCTTCACCCATCTCTGTTCATCGACATCCCCCCAGCGGATCGGCCAGGTATATCCATAAATATGCACCATCGGTGATGCACCCCCGTCAGCCCAATACGATTGAAAGACGTAATAGCCTTCCTTCTTCGTCAGGTCGCGCTCGACCAGCCCCTTCTGATTCACCCGTGGGACCGGATTTTCAACACGCATCGGCGTGCTGAAATCCTTGAAGATCCACTGCGCAGAACCGGCAAACCAGGGTAGCGTCTCCTGCACCTTCAAATGCCAGTCAAAAAGATCGCACGCATACGTTTCCGACCAGTCGCCGTCGCGAAACACCCGCGCATCGCCCCCCGTCGGCAGATATGCGAGGCCGCGCTCATCCGTTCCCTGCCCCATCGGGATATTTTTCAGCGGCGCGTATGGATTCTCCGCATGGCGACGCGCATGGCTGTCGGCTCCCCACTCGATATGGAGAAAGTGCCTGATCTTATCTTTTTGCTCTTCGAGCGACTTCTGATATTCCGGGTACGACCCGCGATACCAACCCGCCCAGATCGATGGCGAATACACATCAGGAATATCGCTGGCAAAAGCGCAGCGACGAAATGAGGTCATACGCGATGGATCGAGCGTATGCGCAAGGTCGTTCAATTCCTGCATGTAAGCACGAATCGCCTGCTTGTCCGTCGTCGGGTACTCATCCGGCCAGTCATCCTCATTTCCCAGCCCCCAGAACGCAATCGATGGATGATTGAAATGCTGGTCGATCATGGTGCGCATCATGCGCCGGCCCCTCTCTTTGAAGTCCTCATTGCCGATTCCGCTGCGGCACCATGGCAGCTCTTCCCACACCAGCAATCCAAGCTCATCGCAAAGATCCAGTACCAGCGAAGACTGCTGATAATGCGCCAGACGAATAAAGTTGGCCCCCATCTCCTTGATCATCTGCATCTCGCGCCGCGTGATCGAATCAGGTACAGCCGCAGCCGCGTGCGCGTCGTCTTCGTGCCGTTGCGTGCCCTTCAGAAACAGCTTTTCGCCGTTCAGCAGAAACGGCCCATGATCGGTAAACTCCAGGTGACGAATTCCGAAGCGTTCGTTCAGCCCGTTTTCGCCGTGGGCGCTTTTGAGAGTGACGCGGCACGGGTAAAGCACAGGATTGTCCGGCGACCAACGCTGCGGATGCTCCACCGTGAATCGAACCAGCTCTTTTTCTCCTGTCCACGGAGCATGATCGTTCGTGGAATGGTGCACCGGCTTGTTATTGGGATCCGGTACGTCAATCGTGATGGAAAGTGAATCGCTCAACGCCGCAGGATTATGCAGCGAAGCGCGCACGACCACCTGCGCAGGTACGCCCGGTTTCGCATCGACGACGATATGCACCGACGCGAGCGCAATCGCGGGCACGCAGATCAGCGAAACATGCCGGTAGAGACCGCCATACAGATTGAAGTCACTCACATCCGACGGCATCATCTCCAGGTTGCGTGAGTTGTCGCAGCGCACGGCCAGCGGCACCGGACTGCCGAGCGAGGCTATCGCGTCGGTAACGTCGAAAATAAATTCGTTGTAGCCACCCGCGTTCTTTCCCACCAGCTGAGATCCGGCATAGACCTCCGTTCGCTGCCCCGCGCCTTCAAAGTGAAGCAGCGTGCGACCCTTCGGATAGGGATTGCTGACCGCAAGTTTAGTGCGGTACCACCCCTGCCCGCGGTAATACGGCCTATCCGGATCGCACGCATCGTAATGGTTGAAGCAGTGCGGCAGAGTAACTGGCTGCCAGATGGCGATGCCTTCACTGTGCCATGCCTCCCATACTCCGCCCAGCGGTTGCGGCAGGAACTCCCACCCCTCCGCAAGCCGCTGCGTGTTTGCGCCCGCCGCTGAAAGAGCCAGCGCTCGCGTGGCACGCATGCCAGCGAAAGCTGCTGCAACCGTCCATGCCGAAGCCTTAAGAAAATCTCTGCGCGAAGTGGACATAACAATTAACTTCCCGAATAGCGGTATAGGTGCACCAGGGTGCGTGCGCGCCTGTTATACACGGTTTCCGTTCTTCTTACAGCAGAAGCGCTCTTTCCGCCTCTTGCATCCGCATGCTATCCTCTACACACACAGGGACAATATGCGCAGCAACAGGCACATTGCCGTTTTGGGCCCCATCTCCAGCCAAAAACGCTGGACGCAGGCCCTTGCGCGTGCCATTGCTCCCCTCAAGTATCTCCGCGTATTGCCTACCCGCACGCGACCTAGCCTCTTCGGCAGCGACTAGTCAACGCTGCCCGTGACGCTGGACCCCGCACACGGCCTCTCATCTATCTACCGTCCCGTCCGCGTCATCGCCCGAAGAACGACTCCTCCATACAGCCAGCCGCCCAATAGCAAGCGGTGACCGATGAACCGAAAGACCAGAACAGGCTGAAGCCAAAACCAAGGCCCTTTAAGGAGAAGACCATGCAATCGACTGAGATTCTGAGCAAATTTGGTCCAAAATTGAACGGACCGCTCCCCGGCCCCAATGCAAAACGCATCGTCAAAGACGATGACCGCCTCATCTCGCCCAGCTACACCCGTTCCTACCCGATGGTGGCTAAGCGCGGTCTCGGTGTTCGCGTCGAAGACGTGGACGGCAATGAGTTTCTTGATTTTGCCGCCGGTATCGCCGTGACCTCGACCGGCCACTGCCATCCGGAAGTCGTGGCGGCCATCCAGAAACAAGCCGCCGAGCTGATCCACATCTCCGGCACCGATTTTTACTACGAATCGCTGGTCACGCTCGCGGAACGCCTCTCCGCAGTCGCTCCTATGCCCGGGCCGCATCGCTTCTATTACGGCAATTCCGGCGCGGAAGCCGTCGAATGCGCGTTGAAGATCGCCCGTTACCATACGCAGCGCCAGCACGTCATCGCCTTCTTCGGAGCATTCCACGGACGCACCATGGGCGCGCTCTCGCTCACCGCGTCCAAGCCGCAGCAGCGCCGCCGCTTTTCGCCGCTCGTCCCTGGCGTAACGCATGTCCGCTATCCCTACGCTTATCGCGGCTGTAGCGGCGGACCGCAGGAAGAAGAAAAATTTGCTCTGGGCTGCGCTCGCTACATTGAAGAAAAGCTCTTCAAGACGACCCTTGCGCCCGAAGAAGTAGCCGCGATCTTCGTCGAGCCCATTCAGGGTGAAGGCGGCTACGTTGTCGCGCCGACCATTTTCTTGCAAGAACTGCGCCGCATCTGCGACAAGTACGGCATTCTGCTGGTCGCCGACGAAGTGCAGTCCGGCGCGGGACGCACCGGCAAATGGTGGGCCATCGAGCACTCCGGCGTTCAACCCGACATCGTCTGCATGGCCAAGGGCATCGCCTCCGGTATGCCTCTCGGCATCTGCATGACCCGTGCCGAGATCATGGACTGGACACCCGGCTCGCACGCCTCCACTTTTGGCGGAAACCCGGTATCGATCGCCGCGGCTCTGGCCACGATGGATGTCCTCGAACGCGAAGGCATTGCCAACGCGGCAAAACTCGGCAACCAGATGTTCAACCGCCTGCGGCAGTGGGCGTCAAAACACCCCATCGTCGGCGAGGTGCGCGGCCGCGGCCTGATGATCGGCATCGAGATCGTGAAGGATCAAACCACGCGCGAGGTTGCCGGACAGTGGCGTGACCGCATTGTCGAGTTGGCTTTTGAGCGCGGCCTGCTGATTCTCGGATGCGGCGAAACCTCCATCCGCCTCGCGCCCCCACTCATTGCAAACGAGCACGAAGCCGCTATCGCGCTCGACATTCTGGAAGATTGCATTTCATATGTTGAAACAGAACAGCTGGAATCGCGTGCGCTGACCAACTCCGCAGTGTAAGATGTGAGGCCAGAGATCGAAAGGTCTCTGGCATTCTTTCACGCAGTCGCTGTCACTATCATCCTTCTCGGCGGAGAAGTTTGTATGATCACCCGTTTGTGGCAGGGATATACGACGCCGGAAAACGCCGAAGCTTACGAAGCTTTTGTAAGCTCCGAGATTTTTCCCAAACTACGCGCTGTACGCGGCTTTCTGGGCGGCAAATTGCTGCGCCGCAACCTCTTTCAGGAAGTGGAATTTGTCGCGATCACGCATTTCGATTCGCTGGAATCGGTGCGTGCCGCCGCCGGCGAGGAGTTTGGCCACACCATCATTCCTGAGGCCGGGCAAAAGTTACTGTCCCGGTTTGATCAGCGAGTCGCCATCTACGAAGTCATGATCAACGATCCGGGAAATTGATCTGCGTCTCATTTGCGCAAAGACTGCCTGCGAAAAACGACCCCGGCAAAAAGAAACAGCAACGAAATCGCAATCGCCAGTCCTGCGTGAGGAAGCGCGCCGGAATACAGATGCAGCGCCGCATCGATCCACCAGACCACGGCGCCCACAAACCAGATAATGTAAGAATTCGACCGCACCTAAAATATTTTGATGCACTACCGAAGAAGAATGTTCCGGCTCCCTATTGTCAGCATCCGGCGCAGACGCGAGCACAGCACCGAGTCACGCCTCATAGCAATTTTCATGCAGGTGTAGACCATGATCATCCACTACCCCGTCATTCTGACGACCGGAGGGAGAGCCTGTCCTGAGCGAGGCCGAAGGAAAGAATCTCAGCGATGTGGGCTAAGAAATATCGCTGAGATTCTTCGCTCCACTCAACGACGGCCTCGACCTACGCGGAAAATGTCTTAAATCCGCACCAGTTCCTGCTGAATCCGACCGGTCACCTCAGCCTTGTCGCGAGCCGTCATCATGTTTACCTCGCTCCGAATGCCAAACTCCGGCAGATAAATGCCCGGCTCCACGGAAAAACATGTGAACGGCAGAATGCGGCGCTCGTCGTGAGTCTCCAGGTTGTCGAGATGCGCTCCATTGCCGTGTAGCTCCGTAGCAATATTGTGCCCCGTCCGGTGGGTAAAATACGCCTCAAATCCAGCCTCGCGAATCACAGCACGGGCAGCATCGTCGGCCTGCCAGCCGGCAATCGGTTTTTTATGGGTAAAAGCCTCCTGCACCGTGCGGATCGCCGCATCCCGTGCATTCTTTACCATTTCAAATACCTGGTTTTCCCGCTCAGAAGGCTCGCGTCCCACTACCCCGGTCCAGGTAATGTCATACCAGCATGTGTTCGGGCGATTCTTGCGCGCCCATATATCAATCAACAGAAAATCGCCGCTCTGAATCCTGCGAGAGTGCGCTGCTGTCGGCTCATAATGCGAGTCAGAAGAGTTCGCGTTCACGGAAACATTCGGACCGTTCTCCGTCACCAGATCCGCACGCTGCATCGCTTCCTGGAACCACGTCATCATCTCGTATTCCGTAATCCCGCTCTTCACCCGACGGTCGATTGCCCGAAACCCCTCGGCCAGAATTTCATCCAGCGCTCTCTGCGCCTCATAGTGGCTGGCGATCTGTGCTTCGGAAAGCACCGCTTCAAACTGGCTGACCAGATCGGCAGAGCTGACAATCGTCTTCCCCATCTCGCGCAGCAGCTCCACCGTCCCTGCGTCCACCATGGAGACATACATGATGGCGTTGCGTGGCGAATATTGCATGGCGATGCGCTGGTAGGGCGCGAGCGTTGCGTCCAGTCCAGCCTGCAACTCCTGCCACGAGGAGTACTGCGTCTTTCCGCCCGGCAGCGTGTCCAGCCGTCCCTGCTCAATGCGATGCACCAGCTTATGCGGCTCCCCATGCGCAGGAATGACGTAATACCACCGGCGCGTGATGTGCGCATGCGGATCGAGGCCGAGAATACGGCCCGCAATCGGATCGCGATGATGATGGTCGTAAAAAAGCCACGCATCCAGCTTCAGATCGCGGAGAGCAGATTGGATTTCAGAAAGATTCATAGTCGAGCAAAGTCTATCGAACCCGGCGGAGATATCACAACAACACCGCAGCTCTCATAACTCAATTCCGCCAGGAACCAATCGTCCTTATCGGCGGTACAGGCTACCAGGTTTACAGCGAAGAGCGTTCACGGATCCCCTGAGGAACGAAGGGGAAGAATCCAGAGGATGCGACGATTGCCGGAAAAGCGACCAGTTTTGGCCACGCATCCAAAGTGGGACTACCAAAAGCCGCTTCTACCAGAAGTAAGTGGCTTCAATCTTCGGAGAGCCCGGCTGCCCATCGATGATTTCGGTGCTCAGCACAACTTCAACATTTTTCTTGCTGGATCCCTTTGGAGCCGTCTTCGTAAGCTGATCGAGATTCGCGGGGTCGGTAAGAAATTCACCCGCGACAATCGTCCCGCCTCGCGCCACGCCCGCCGCAACAATGGCGAGTTTCCCGGTATTTGGATCCACAAATCGCGCCACAATCCCGTAATCGCGATAGTTATTCGTTTTCAACTGCAATGTGCGGTCCACCACCCAGGCTGGAGGCCCGGAGCTGCTCGCATCCGAGATCCACAGCTTAGTCATATCCTCATTGTTGCCAAAATGAAAGCGCAGCGGTTTCGTCAACCGAAGGGTCCAGGCATTGTCGAAAGCGCCCACGAAAACGGTAGGTCCGTTTCGCAGGTCCGTCAGATTCGTCAGTCCTTCGCCCTTCAGACTGTATTTCTTGCCGCTGGCCTGCATCAATCCCGCAATCTTCACGATGGGGGTCAAATCAGTCATAACCACGGCGCTCAGATTGTCTTTGAGTATGCTCTGGTGAGTCGGGTCCGACGCATCCCGCAGCGCGATTTCCGAATACATGTTCTGATCCGCAATGCAGAAGAGCACCGGATCGCTGGAGCTGAGAACCGGTCCCCAGAAAAAATCGAACGGAGAGCGCTGCGTCGATTTCCAAACTAGAACAAGGGCAGCCGAGGCTATGACCACCGCGAGTAACATGACCACTGCAATCGACCATCGCGTCGAAGGCGAAGGTCTATACGAAGTCTCCTCACTCGCAGGTTCTTCCGATAAAGAGTGCAGTTCGGCAGGCGCCTGCTCGACGTGCGCTTCCGGCGGATGCGGCCATTGGAAATGCGGCACATACGACCCGGAGAGCAAGGAAACGCGAATCTCATTCTCGCGCCCCGGCTCCTGATAATACTGTGCAATCCGTTTGCGAATTTCAGCCGCAGTCACGCGAACAATAGGGTCGGCTGCGGTGTCATAATCCGGACTGCGGCCGAAGATCTCAATCCCGAGCGTGCGTTCCTTCAGCATGTCGCCCTGCCCCGCCAGAGCATGCTGAACGACAAATCTTAGAAAGGTAGGAAATCTTTTGCTGTGGCTGAAATAAGAACTCGCCAGGAGACGTTCTAATTGCTCTTGCACCGCCGTCTTCTCGGCCTGTGTCAAAACAGCGTGATTTTCGGCAATGGGATCTGCCAGCATCAGCGTCCTTGTCGGGGCAAGCGCTGATTATAGCGAACGTAAAAGAGCATGTCGCACCATCGCACCGCAATCCGCGTAAAGCATTTACATTATGACACTTAAATATTCTTTACCGGATAAGTTTTTCCACTTCTCCTGATAAGGAGAAGGATGGATGACGACGGTCGGCGGGAAAATACCCGCTATTTTAGAAGCCGCAGGGCATTGTCGCGATAGACCTTGCGCAGCACATCGTCTGGAAGGTGCAGCCCATAAATATTCCAGCGCCCCTGCCGTGAGGCGTGCGAAGGATAGTCGAAATACTCATCCGCCGTTTCGAGAAAACGGAAATAAAGCCGATACATCGATTCCTCCGGTAGGAGATCGGCCCCAAAAAGAATGCGGTCCGGGAACTTCAGAAACAATGCACGCGCCGAATAAGGCTGTCGTCCGAGCTCCGATGCTCGCGCGCTGATATCGACATAGACATTCGGATAGGTTTCGAGCAGGGTCACAGCTCGCGCAAGGTTTTCTCCGCTCTCCGCTACGTGCGCCCCGACAAATGTCGTCTTGGGATGCCGTGCAATCACTCGATCTCGCTGATCAAGCAGCTCTTTTTTCGAATAGTGTGCTCCGTGAAATCCCCAATCCGGATGCGCCGCCAGTTCCTCATATCGCTCATTCTTCTCGTCGATCGGCAGAAAAAATGCGTCTGGATCGGCCGTATGAAACATGACCGGAATTCCAAGCTCTGCCGCCTTATCAAAGATCGGAGCCAGCCGCTCATCGTCCACCCGCAGTAACGCGCCGTCGGCATCGCGCACGCTTAAACCAAGGTCTTTCCAGAACTTGATGCCCACAGCTCCGCGCTCGACCAGCCGCTCCAGCCGCTCTAAAGTCAGCGCAACAAAGTCCGGCCTCGTCACATCGGACCAGTCCATCCAGCCAATCGTCGCAAACCGTTCGGGGTCGGCCGCGTGAAACTTGTCGATCATCCGGAGGGCTTCGTCGCCAGTCTTCATCGTGATGTTTACAGTCTTCTCGATGCCGCAGGCATCCATCACGCGCAATACTTCACGCGGTTCAACCGAATCCAGATGATTGTGATAATCAATCACAGGAAAGCGGGCGCGCTTCAGGTGATGTTCTTCCTGGATGAGCGTTGACTTGGGTTGAAAATCTCCGAGAGGAAGATTGACCTCTGCCTTTGCCGAAACCATCGCGACAAACTTATCTTGATCGCTCATCTACTCAACCCTCTTCTTTCCGCTCAATCCGGCAAACATGGCGCGCAGATCATGAAATCCCTTAACCGCTACAACCAGCGTGATGCCCGCGAAAGCGAGTCCGGAAATCACCAGCCACACCGCCCAGAAATCCAGCCATGCATTCATCGCACATCTCCCGTCTGCATCGCTAATTCCGAAACCGTTGGATTGGAGCTCTTCTTCCTTAGCAGCGATCCAATCAGCAACCCTGCCGCCGAAAGCCCAAACGCGGCAAACCCGGAAAAGCTTTCGCTTTTATGCAGAAAGAAAAAAGGAACGATGGCGCCCGCCGCGCCCATCAGCATCGCACAGTAGCCGCCGGTAATATTGGCGCGCTTCCAGTAAAGGCCGCCAATCACGCAGACAAATGCGCCGGCAAGAAAAATAGTCCCCGTAATATTCAGATAGAGATACACCGCGCCCGGCGGTGTGTAGAGCAGCCCCCAGAAAATAAGAAATACTCCCACCGCGAAGTTACAAATGCGATTGATAAGCAGCTGCGTCGCATCGCGTACCGGCGGACGGCCGAGTTGCTTGCGCACCGGAGCGATGACGTCCTGTGAAATGACCGCGCTCCAACCCAGCAAATACGAGCTGTTCACTGACATCGTGGCAGCCAGCATGCCCGCCACGACGATTCCCCGAATACCAGGACCAAGCAGCATGGAGAGCATCGCAGGCATGGCGTCAATAGGCGCAAGCGTGTGGCCGTTCACGACGGGTTGCGGCACTCCGCCCGAAATCGCTCCATGACCCAGCAGCGTGAGCGCCGCGATTCCCCAGAGCATCGGCAACATGCCGCGCCCCAGAAAGATGAATCCCGTCCACGTCATCACGCGCTTTGAAACTTCAGGGCTCTTGGTCGAAAACATGCGCATCGCCGTTGTCTGCCAGCAGGTATGGATCGCCAGCCACAAAAGCAATTGCCAGACCAGGAAACTGAAACCGAACTTCGGCGCAGTGATGGGATTGAACCCGCTCGAACCCATGACATTCGCGACTTTCGCCACCATGGCATGCCAGCCGGCAAAGTGCACGGCATAAATCGTAATGATGACAGTTGCAATAGACAGCAGCACATACTGCAGATAGTCCGTGATGACAATCGAGATCATGCCGCCGACCGTCGTGTAAATCAGCTCAAGCAGCAGAATCGCAATCATCGTGGCGACCAGATATTTCTGGTTCAGCCCACTGATCACGGTGAGAAACTCTCCCTCGATCTTGAGGAAGACGCCCATATTCAGAATGCCGCCGAGCGCAACAAGAATGCCCGTGACAATGCGCAAGCCGCGGCTGTACTTCACTTCAAAATATTCTGGAACCGTCATCAGCCGGAGTGCGCGCAATCTGCTGATCACAAAACCGGTGCGCCCCACAAAGATCATCGCAACACCCGAGATCAGTGCGGCGGCAAAGGCAGCAAAGCCGTAGCGGTAGCCCAACTCGCTGTTGTACATGAACGTGATGGTGCCAATTTCTGTCGCCGCCAGCGTCGCAATCCCGATGTATGTCCCAAGTTCCCTGCCCGCAACCAGAAAATGCGCGGTGTTGCCGACATACTTGCGCCCAAGCAGGCCAACCAACATGGACGCTGCGAGATAAACCACTACAATGATCCAGTCAATGGGTGCGAAGTTCATTCCGAGTACGCCTTCACGGCTCCAGGGAAATGATGCTGTGTGAGAAAGCTGTTGGTAAGCTCGCGGTCGCGGAACGCTTCGGTGCCGCCCGGACGCAGCGTCGATAACGCCCCGGCGATATTGCCCGCCATAGCACAGTCTTCTAAAGCGAGCCCGCGAAGCCATGCAGAAAGAAATCCGGCATTGAAGCTGTCGCCTGCGCCGATCGTATCGACCGCTGAAACTGTAACCGGCGCTACCACGAATCTTTTCTCGCCCGCCTGCACCAGCGAACCGCGCGAGCCGAGTTTCACCGCAATGCAGGGAACTCGCCGCGAGAGCACCTCAAGGGCCTCGTCCAGCGTCTTTCGCCGAGCAATCCGGCAGATCTCTGATTCGTTGGGAAGTAATAAGTCGATGAGATCGAGCACCTCATCCAGCACGCCGCCCCATTTATCTTCCGGATCGTCATTGGTATCGAGCGAAATCGTCAGCCCGGCACGCTTCAATTCGCGGAAAAGCTTCGGCACATCAGGCGCAAGAGACCGCTGCAAAAAGAGCGAAGACAGATGAAAGTGTTTTGAAGACTTGAGATACGCGACATCCAAATCCCCAAGGCTCATGTCGCTCATCGTGCCCAGGTACGTCAGGATGTGCCGCTCCCTGCCGTGATGCAGCAGCACCGTTACGCCCGTCGATTTTCCTGATGTATCGAAGACGACGCGGCTCAAGTCTGTCCCGCTTTCCTCTAACCTGTTTAAGGCAACCTTGCCGAATTCATCCTTGCCCGCGCGCGTAATGAATCCTACCTTTGTGCCTAGGACGGCCAGGTTGTGCGCAAGAATGGCGGAAGAACTTCCCAGCGTCATCTGAAAGTTGGTAGCCAACAACTCTCTCTCCACAGGCATGCTCTGCGGAAGGCCGTAAAGAATCAGGTCCAGATTGATTTCGCCTGCGATTGTGATGTCAAACATTCAGAAAGGCCGTTCGGAAAACTCGTACATGCATTTCCGCACAGAACGAAACCAAAAGTCAACAAAAGATTGAAATCGAAATGTGAGAATGACGGCTTGCATCATTGATCTAGCAGTAGTCTTACACCAGAATCAGCTCAATATCCTGCCCGCGCAGCGTCTCTGCATCTGACTCTGACAATCCCCGGTCCGTAATCACGCAGTCGACACTGGCAGGAGGAATAATCCGCGCAAGGCTGCGCCGATGAAACTTAGTTGAATCGCAGACCACGACGACCCTCTTGGCAGCCTTTACCATGGCACGATTTACGCGTGATTCGAGGACATTCGGCGTCGTCAGACCGATCTCAAGATCGAATCCATCCACTCCAAGAAAAAGTAAATCGGCATGCATCTCTTCAAGCACGTCTTCAGCCAGCGGACCTACCAGCGAGAAGGAATTCTTGCGCAACATGCCGCCCGTCAGGATCACATCGAAATCCGTACCTGCCAGATCCGCCGCAATGTTAACCCCGTTCGTAATCACAGTAAGCTGCGTAAACCGGCGCAGAGCATGAGCGACAGCCGTTGTCGTCGTGCCCGAGTCCAGCATCACGCATTGTCCCTCCTGCACTAATTTGGCAGCAGCCTCCGCGATCCGTTCTTTTTCATGGGAGTGCTGTTTCTGCTTCTCCTGCAGGGATGGATCAAACAATGCTCCTGCTGAAATCGGAAGCGCTCCGCCATGGGTCCTGTGGATAAGACCCTTCGCCTGCAAGTGGTCTAAGTCTTTGCGGATCGTGATTTGCGAGATCCCGAGGGTTCCCGACAGTTCATGGACCAGCACCCGCCCATGGTTCTGGACCAGTCCGAGAATGTGCTGGCGCCTCTCGTCGATCAGCATCGGATCCTGCTTTATTTTTTTGGTCGATGTACGTGCCACTTTGGTCCTCTGCTTCGCAATGAGCTGAAATCTATCAAGAATTTAAATTGTATGCGAACCAGAAGCTCCGATTTTACTTGTATTCCTATCGGAAGAGACTTTTATCGCATTTCGTTTTATTATTTTTTGTTACGCGTTATAAAGTTTTGTGTACTAGAATCAGAGTCCGAAAAGACAAAGGAGCTCCAACTTGCAGGATCCACTTTCTGTGCTACTTTCTCTGTCCGAGCAAGAAAAGGAGGCTAGAGGCCTCAGCGATACACCGCGCGAAATCCACCAGCAGCCCGAAACGTGGCGTGGCACACTCCATCGTCTCTCGTCCACGCGCAGCTCCGTTCAGGATTTTCTGAAGAGCTGTGGTCTGGAACGCGGCTCCCAGAATCCTCCTGCCGTCATTCTGGCAGGGGCCGGAACGTCCGACTACATTGGACGCGCCGTGAGCCATCTTCTCCATCAGCAGTGGGGTTGCGAGGTCGAAGCCATTCCCAGCACCGAATTGCTGACGAACATGGATGATCTCATTCTGCCGGGAAAACAGTATCTGCTGATCTCCTTCTCTCGTTCCGGCGAAAGTTCGGAAGGGGTGGCCGTCCTTGAGCAGGCGCTCGACCGCTATCCAGATCAGATTCGTCATCTCGTGATCACGTGCAACGCATCCAGTGCCATGGCCAAACTTCCCGGAGTCTTCACCATCAAGCTGGACGATATCGTGAATGATCGCGGCCTGGCCATGACCAGTTCTTTCTCCAATATGGTGATAGCCGGGCAATATCTGGCTTATATCCACGCACCAGCCCGCTATGAGCAGCTGGTACAGAAGATGGCCGAGATGGCTACCCGGCTCCTGCCTGAAGCTGCCAGTACCGCAGCGTTTTTAGCGAAAAAGGAAATCTCACGCGTCTGCTTCCTTGGCGCGGGCGCACTTCAGGCCGTGGCGCAAGAATGCGCACTCAAGGTTCTGGAACTGAACGCTGGGAAAGTGGCCACAATCGCGGAGTCACCGCTTGGACTGCGGCATGGTCCCATGTCTTTTCTGAATAAAGAAACACTGGTGGTTACCTATCTATCAGGGGATGACTACCGCCTGCTATACGAGCTCGACCTGCTCGAGGAAATCCGCCAGAAGGACCTGAGCGGAGATATCCTCGTGGTCGCTCCACGCCTGACAGACCGCATCCGCAGATTGACCAGCAATGTGCTCGTGCTCGACGCGCCTCTGGACTTCCCCGACACATGCCGTCCGGCTGTCGATGTGATCGCAGGGCAGCTCCTCGCCCTGTTTCTCGCAATCGAAAACGGCATCACTCCGGATACGCCCAGCGAAGGAGCCATCAGCCGTGTGGTATCCCACGTAAAAATCTACTCGCCGGCCGAGGTCAACAAAAATAGATGAAAGCCATGAGGATCGCTCGCCAGCTACGTTTTCTGCGCGTACATGGAGTACTGCTTACGTTTTCTTTCCTGCTGCTTTCCTCCAGTGCAAAAGCACAAGACCCTGGCAAAGCAATCGCTACCAATCATGGCAACAGCTATACCCTCTCGAACCGGACCATTGAAGCCGACTGGACTCTCGACGGGAACAAATTAGCCAACGTCGCAGTTACAGATAAGCTGCACAAGACGACGCTGCATCTATCCAATCCTTTCGCTCTGCTCCTGAAAGACGGAACCATCTATCGCGTGGACAATCTGCAGGCGGACGGCGCGTCGCAAATGCGCGCTCTCGATCCCAAGCCCGATGCATCCCGCTATTCTGATCGCCTGGCTGGCGAGCAGTTCGATCTGCCACTCACGAGCAGCGACGGTAATTTGCATGTCACCTGGTCTGTCGTCCTTCGCGATGGATCTCATTACGTGCGCCAGTTTGTCACGGCGACCGCAGGGCAACACGATGTGCCCATCAGCCGTGTGGAACTGATTGACCTGCAATTACCCAGCGCGCACGTCATGGGTTCGGTAGAAGGCTCACCCATCGTAGCCGGCGATATCTTTCTCGGATTCGAGCATCCTCTCTCCGACAGCAAAGTCCTCAATGACCGGGCTACCGCTACGATCGATCGCGAGCTGCCGCTCAAGGCCGGACAGTCGGTCACCTACTCTTCTGTGATTGGAGTTACACAGACAGGCCAGTTGCGCCGCGATTTTCTGGCTTATATCGAGCGTGAGCGGGCTCATCCCTATCGCACATTTCTGCACTACAACTCCTGGTACGATCTCGGCTACTTCGACTCGTATGACGCGGCAGGCGCAGTCGATCGCATCAACGCCTTCGGGCACGAACTGCACGAAAAGCGCGGCGTCACCCTCAATTCCTTCATGTTCGATGACGGATGGGACGACCACTCTTCCCTCTGGAGCTTCAACAAAGGCTTTCCCGATGGCTTTACTCCGGTGCGCGATGCCGCCAACAAATGCGGCGCGGGACCTGGCATCTGGATGTCTCCGTGGGGCGGATACGATGGCCCGAAGAAAGAACGGATTCAGTTCGGGAAAGCAGCGGGCTTTGAAATTGTCGACAACGGCTTCGCGCTCTCTGGACCGAAATATTACGCGCGGTTTCGCGACGTATGTTTTGAGATGATCCGCAAATACGGCGTCAACCAGTTCAAATTTGACGGAACCGGAAATGCCGACAGCGTCTTCCCCGGCAGCAGCTTCGATAGCGACTTCTCTGCCGCCATTCATCTCATCGGCGAGCTGCGCGAAGTCAAGCCAGACATCTACATCAATCTCACCACCGGCACCTATCCGTCGCCATTCTGGCTGCTTTATGCCGATTCCATCTGGCGCGGCGGCGAAGACGACGACTTTACCGGCGTGGGCTCGTACCGTGAGCGCTGGATCACCTATCGTGACGCCAACACGTATGAAGATGTAGTCAAGCGCGGCCCGCTCTTCCCGGTAAACTCGCTCATGTTGCATGGAATCATCTACGCCCAGCGCCGCAAACACCTCAACGACGACCCCGGCAACGATTTCCGCAACGAAGTACGCGATTATTTCGGCAACGGCACGCAGCTACAGGAGATGTACATCACACCGTCCCTGCTCAGCGCCGCAAATTGGGACGATCTTGCGGAAGCAGCAAACTGGTCGCGCTCGAATGCAGAAGTGTTGAAAGACACGCACTGGATCGGAGGCGACCCTGAGTGGCTGGAGGTCTACGGCTGGGCCTCATGGACTCCAAAGAAAGCGATTCTCGTGCTGCGCAACCCCAGCGACCATCCGCAGACCATGGATGTCGATATTCAGAATGCCTTTGAACTGCCACCAGGCGCACCGCAAAAGTATTCCGCAAAGAGCCCGTGGAAAGACGATGCCGGGAAGCCATCCATCGAGCTTCGCGCACACACGCCGCACGAATTTCAGCTCGCACCCTTTGAAGTGCTCACCTTCGATGTAACCCCACAATAATTTCAGCTCCGCATCAGGCAGAAGAGGCTATATAAAAAATGAGCTGTCATTCTGAGCGTAGCGAAGAATCCATGGGATGACGATAAGCCGCAATCGCAGGCAGCTTTCTGCCACAAAAGCCCTATCTGAATCTGCCACGAGCCTGGGTGCCCCATCCCCTGTCGCGCAGCTTGCGACAGGGTGGGAGACCACAACCTACGGCCCGACACAAGACGCATTGCCATGCATCTTCTGATCAAGCAGCCGTGGCATCAGAAACTGAAAAAAGCGATCAGAATCAGAATTGAGACAAACCTGTACGTTTGCAGTGCCGGGTCCTTCGCGCGTGAGCCCTGAGCTATCGACCTCTATGTGTAGAGGCGTCGCGGGACACAATTCCGGATTCAACGCATACGCCACAGCAACCACATCAAACATCGTCGGCGTGGTCTGATGCGTCGTCAACTGCCACTCTGCAGTGAGCACCTGCAAAGAGTCCGTGAGCGGAGTGCTCAGCGTACTCAACATCGCCCGCTTCACCTCATCCAGCTTCAACTGTGTCGAATCGAGCGGCATCATATAGACCGGCACGCCCGACTTCAGCAACTTCCGCGCAGCCGCAGGATCCGAGGCGATGTTATATTCCGGCTCCGGCGCACGCGCAGCGGCCATTCCAAACTCGTCATATCCACGCCAGACCGAACCTCCCATCAGCACAACACGCTTCAGCTTTTTGAAAGTCTCAGGATCACGATCAATTGCCGCACCAATGTTAGTAAGCGGAGCAATTGCAATCAGCGTAATGTCTCGGGGATTTTTTCGAATCTGGTCGAGTAGAAAATCGACCGCATCGCCGTGCGTATGCAGTTCGCCCGCTTTCGCCCAGACCGCCTGTGAAAACGCAGCCTTGCCCGCCGTTTTTATCCCTGTGCTGACAGGAATATCGCTTCGCCCCGTCTCGCACAACAGACGATCCAGCAGGCGGCTGCGTAGCTCCGTATCTCCCCACGCCGACGTAATGCCAAGAACCTTCAGTTCAGAACTCGACAACGCCAGCCCCACCGCAAAGGCATCATCGATATCGTCTCCGATGTCGGTATCGATGATGACCTTCTGTTGCATGGGGGACTGCGCGAAAGCGACAAAGCATCCAACGCCAAACAGCCACGCTGCGACCAAAGCCGGCAACCGCTTCAAAGGTCTACTGGTTGACATACTTATCCAGCCATTTCAATTCTTCGCGCACCTTGATATAGCCGTGCCACGGATTCTTATCCAATCCATGCCCTTCACCCGGAAATGCCAGAAAACTATGCGGAACATTGATCTGTTGAAACGCGCGCTCCATCAACACATCTTCCAGAAAGCTGACGCGTACATCGGCATTGCCGCCCACAAGATGCGTCGGTGTTTTCACCTTGTTGAATTGAAACAGCGCCGCCTCCGATTGGTACAGCTCCGGCTTCTCCCACGGCGTGCCACTCAAATACCAGGCATCATCATAGGTTTCGTCATCGTTGCCCCAGTTCGCCGCATGTTCCACTGCGCCTGCACCCGTCACCGCCGCTTTGAAGCGCGTGGTCTGCGTAATCAACCAGTTAGTCATGTAACCGCCGTAGCTATATCCGCCAATGGTCAAATGATCCGGATCGGCAATGCCATCCTTCACCAACGCATCGACACCAGCCAGAATGTCTTTGCCCGGAACCGAAACCAGATGCGGCTCTATTTGCAGCATGAACTGGTCGCCATAGCCGCTCGATCCGCGATAATTCGGACGAAAGACCAGCCAGCCATTCGCAGCCGCCAGAGTCGCCCAGTCATACCAGTCCGCTCCAAAGCGATCGCCATCCGCATCCGCCGGTCCACCATGAATCAGTGTCAGCATGCGCAGATGCTTCGCACCTTTCTTCCCCGGCGGATAGATCAGCACACCTTCCACCTCGGTGCCGTCGTCCGCTTTCCACTGATACATCGCCCACTCCGGCTGAGCCCGTTCATGAAAGAGCGTGTTGAAGTTGGTCGCCACCTTGGCTTGCTCCAGATGGCTTGGCTCATCGGCAATAAACACCTGCGTCGGATCATTGATCGTCGAGTGCAACGCGATGAACGTATGCGACTGCTTGGCCGCATCCACGCCAGTGTAGGACCCAGCCGTGCCCTTCAGTTCTTCTGCTTTGCTTCCATCAATTTTGTAAAGCTGCTGCTGTGTTCCCGTCAGCCCGGCGGCAATTAGACTTCCGTCCTCGACAACCGTATAGTCTTCGAATGATCCCTTGAAGTCCGCACCCAGCCGATCCACTTTACCGTTCACAGGATCGATCTCATACAAACGCCCCTGCACATCCTGATACTTGCCTTCGAGCGAGCCCGCAGCCGCGCGCACATTGAAGTAAAGCCGCTTCCCATCCGGGCCCCACCGCAAACCGCTCTCGACAGCCTCATTGTGCGTCAGTTGCTTCGCATCGCCGCCTGTCGTGTTTACTAAATAAATCTCGCTCGCTACCGGGCCTTCCATGCGATGCGACACCGTTTCGGTTTCGAATGCAATCTGCTGCGGCGCAACCGCAATCTCGGATATTTCGCGGTCATTCTTCGTAACCACTTGTGCCAGCTTCGGCAGCGGCGACTCCTCATCTTCCTTCTTCGCAGACGTCTTCGGCCCCGGAGTCTTCTGCATTTCAGCGATCGCAGCCTGTACCGGAATCGCCAGCAACACATCGCCGCGCTCCTGCTCGCGCCAGCGAATCACATCTTTCCATTCTTCCTTGCGCGCATCCTCCTGCGCTTTCGTCAGCGGCTGCTCCACAGAAAAGAAAATCTTCGTCCCATCAGCCGACCACGCGAACGTATGCGCATCCAGTTTCTCTGTATACAAAGGAAGCGCCTCGCCGCCCGCAACCGAAATCAGCCAGACACGTTCGGTGCTGTCCTTGTCATCATCCTCTTTGGCGCTTGTCTCTTCATCCGCCAGTGAACGCGATGAAATGAACGCAATATACTTCCCATCCGGCGACCACGCTGGTGACGAATCATAACCTGACTGCGTAAGCTGCACAGTCGATCCTGTCTTCTGCAGCCACAACCATAAATCGTCGCGGAAACGGTCATGCGCCCAGTCCGGCGAGTTCGTCCAGATCACCGCTGCCTGGCCATCGGGCGCCACCCTTGCCGCCCGCACCTCGGTCGCATTCATAAATTCATCCAAAGTGATAAGAGGTTTCGACTCCTGCGCACGAACGGCAGTCAATGATGTGCAGAGACAGAGCAACGCGCCAGCGATTTTTTCCAATCGATCTCCACCTTAATGAAACTAATATTGTGGTTGACGATATCATCCGTATCCATGCGCCTCCAAGCATTACTTGAACGCGCTTTCTTTCCCCAATTTCGCATGCAATCTGTTACTTTTTGACTTTACTGGAAAGGGGAAATCCATGCGTTGTTCCACTGCGCTCAGCCTGCTTGCGCTCTGCGCCCTTACTTCTGCCATTACTCCCAGCCCTTGCCTTGCTCAGGTTGACTCACAAACCAAACAGCTCTCACACGACATCTTCCAACAACTCATCGAGATCAACACCACCGATTCCGTCGGCAGCGTCACCGCCGCATCAGAAGCCATGCAGCAGCGCTTCCTCGACGCCGGTTTCCCCAAAGAAGACATCTACCTCGGCGGTCCCAACAACCTCAAGAAGAACCTGGTCGTACGCATCCACGGAACAGGCGCGAAAAAGCCGATCCTCTTCATCGGCCACCTCGACGTCGTCGAAGCACGCCGCGAAGACTGGACCACCGATCCATTCAAGTTCGTAGAAAAAGACGGCTACTACTACGGCCGCGGCACGCAGGACATGAAGGAGAGCGACGCCATCCTCGTCACCACCTTCATCCGTCTCAAGAAAGAAGGCTATAAGCCGGATCGCGATCTCATCCTCGCGCTCACAGCGGATGAAGAGGGCGGCAAATCAAATGGCGTCGACTGGCTCGTCAAAAACCATCGTGACCTGATCAATGCAGAATACGTCGTCAATCCTGACGGAGGCGGCGTCGACATGGAACAGGGCAAAGCAGTCGCAATGGATGTGGACGCGACAGAAAAGCTCTACGGTGACTATCAACTCATCGCCACGAATCCCGGCGGACACAGCTCATTGCCTGTTCCCGACAACGCCATCTATCACATCGCCGATGCACTCCAACGTCTGCAGAATTACACTTTCCCTTTTGAGTTGAATGCCATCACGCGCGCGTATTTTGAAAAAATGAGCACGCTCGAATCCGGCCAGACCGCAGCAGACATGAAGGCCGTCACCGCCGCGACTCCAGACAAAGCAGCTATCGACCGTCTCTCCCAGAACGCCGAATACAATTCCACCATGCGCACTACGTGTGTTGCCACGCGCCTCGCAGGAGGCCATGCCAACAACGCTCTGCCGCAGATGGCGCAGGCCAATGTCAATTGCCGTATCCTGCCCGGACACTCGCTCGAAGAGGTGCGCCAGGATCTCATCCGCATCGTCAACGACCCCAAGGTCACCGTGCGCTATGTCGACAGCGCAGGACAAATCTCCGACACAGCTCCAGACAGAAAAGCCTTGCCGCCCGCCGCACTCAGTCCTGAAGTCATGCAGCCGCTGGAGAAGCTCGTAGCTACGATGTGGCCCGGCATTCCTGTCATCCCGACCATGGCAACTGGAGCCTCCGACGGCGTCTTCACCAACGCCGCAGGCATGCCGACATATGGAATCTCCGGCATCGCCCTTGAGACAAACGATGTGCGCGCCCACGGCAAAGACGAGCGACTTCCCATCGAGTCTTACTATCGCGGAGTCGACTTCTACTACCAGTTCATCAAAGCGCTTTCCAGCGGGGCGTAAAAGAGGGTCAAAATTTCCCCAAAACGCAAAAACCTGAGGTCGAAAAGACCTCAGGCTTTTTGCGTTTTGAACCCTTAAAAGTCGTAGCGAAGGCCGAACTGCATGCGACGTGGCAGATTCTGCATCGCGCTGTAGACGCCGAGATTCCCGCTCGTCAGCCCCTGACCCATGAAAGCCGGGTTGCTATTGAAGCGAACGCTATTGGTGACATTAAAGACCTCCCAGTCGAACTTGAGAGATCCATACTCACGGAAATGCCACGACTTGGACAGACCCGAATCGATACCGAAAATTCCATCGCCGCGGAAGTTATTGCGCTGTCCGGCCTCACCCGGGTAAGGAAGACGGATCGGACTGCCGGTAGCTGTTCCATTGTTGATGGCATTCTGATCGGTAAACACCTGCGGAGCGCCACCAGCATAGTTCTTGTGTGTCAGTTTGCTTACTGCTGCCTTGTCAGTCACGACTCCGTAGCTCTCGATCTGCCAGTCAGTACTCCAGCCGGGTTCAAAAAGGCCGAAGGGCAAGGAGCTGGCCCACCGGTTTATACCCGACCACTGCCATCCTCCAATAAGAGCATCCACAGCGGCGTTGTCGGAGCTCATAAACTTCCTCCCCCGGCCAATGGGAAGCACATAGACCCAGTCAGCAGTGATCAAGTGACGCGTGTCGAAGTCTGATGGGCCCCGGCTAAGCTCCGGATGAAAGCTGTTCGTGATGTTGCTGAAGTTGCCGCCGCCATTGTTGAATTCGGTTCCGCGCTCCGTATCCGAGCCCATGTCGATCGATTTAGCCAGTGTGTAGCTGAAATCAAGACTGAGACCGTAGCTGGTCGGATGCCGCAAAATAAGCTGGCCCGCGTTGTAGTAGCTCGTGCCAAGAGAAGACAGCACATAGAGTGACGAGAACTGGTCCTGCCAGAACCGCGGATGAGCGGGACAGTTGTATGACTGCCCTGTAATCGGACTGCTGCAGTAAAAGTCCAGATTGGCGAGGGCAGTAGTTGCTCCCGAGCTCGAGCGGTTCGGCGCCCACTCGAGGTCGTAGACGGCTTGGGTTGCGCTCTCACCCTGATATTCCGCGTTCGCCATGTAGGAAAATACATCTTCGAAATATTGAATTGATGGCACGCTCACGGCTTGGTTGTTCCCGCTGTATGGCCCATTCCCGCCGTTCAGATCCACCAGATGGGAGAGCTTCGCCCCATTCGAGTAGTAGTCGCCTGCGCCTAGAGGATCGACGTAATCCACAGGCTCGGCAATATCAAGGCTTTGCAGCAGATGACGACCCAGGCGGCCAACGTAGTTCACCTCAACCGTGAATCCGGCAGGCAGTTGGCGTTGCACAGAAAGATCCAGCGATTCGGAATAAGGAGTCTTTAGCTTGCTGTCCAAACCCCATTGAATCGCGAAGTTGTCTTGCGGATAAAGATAGGGGAAGCTTGTCGTGGTTGGCGCCGGCGGAAGGCTGATGTTCGGAAGAGTGGTGCGGTTGGTATAGCGCGGCGACGTTTTGTAGTTATAAACACCCGCGGGATTCGAGAGCGCGGTGCTAAGCCCGAAAGAACCTTGTTGAGAAAAAGTATTCACAAGCGCTTCGCCATAGTGGTCGTAATACAACCCAAAGCCGGCGCGGATCGAGGTCTTTTGATCGGGGGAATAAGCGAAGGACAAGCGAGGCGCAAAGTTATTCTTCTGCTTTGGCCAGTAGCCGGGCTTGCCATAAAATGGCCCGTTAGGGGCAAAGCTCAGATCATCCTCAAAAACCCCTCCCTGAGCTGCCGCCGCTGCCCGCTCCAAAAACCAGCTGTGCGTGTCGACCGTCGGAGCCAGCTGCTGGCCATGAATTTCCCAGGGCGTCTGAAGGATAGTTTGTCGCAGCCCTAAGGTCAGAATGAATTTCGGAGATACCTGCCAGGCATCCTGAACGTACCACTCATATTCATTCGCCTTAAAGTTTCGATTGATGAAGGCGCCTTCGGGAAGCAGGGAGCCGTTTGTGGCACTGGAAATTGCATAATTCTGCACGTCGGTGATCTGAGGAATGGTGCCGATAAGATTGGCATAGGCGACGTTGTAAGAAATCTGGAATCCGCTGTCCAACGGCGCACCGCCGGCGGTGTCGGGCGCAGGGGCGTTGCCGGCCAGCCAATAGGGATTCGAAGTTGCGCTGTTGAACGAGCCACTGTCGGTTCCGCGGTTCTGATGGACGAGCCGCCAGTTCCCACCAAACTGGAGCGTGTGCCTGCCCTTGGTCCAGCTCAGGTTGTCGACAATGTTGTTCACCGGCACACTGTAAACCGTCTTGCGGTCCTGCGGGTCCAAGGTCGCAGTCAAGGGATCGATGAAGCGGAAGTCAGTATACTCGCCCGTCGCTGTCCCGGTCGTACCGTAACCCTGGCGAATGTAGCCATAGCGCAGGTCGTTGACAAGGTTCGAGGTGAATATGAATGTGTAACCGGCCGCAATGCCCTTCGAGTTGTCGATCTGGGAGTAAGTCGGGGCCTGGCCCGGGAACTGCTCGACAGCGCTGAATGTATCTTTCTGTAGGTTGCCACGCACAAAGATGCGCTGCTTTTGGTTCGGGGTGTAATCAAGGCGGCCGATGCTGGTATTCAAAGTTACCGGTTGGGGAGAAGAGAACGTGTAAGAGCCGGTATTTAAACCGTCGCCCAACGCAGTGCCATTGGCTGCGGGGTACATGTTAAGGTAAGCAAGCACATTTGGATTGGGACCAGGTCCGGCCGGATATTCCGACGTACCGCATACCTGGCAGCCCGCATCGAGTGCTGTTATCTGTGCAGCCGAGATTGAAGCATTTTGGCCGTTGCTCAAATAGGAGACGATCCCTTGCTGATAGCTGGCGGTAGGAGCTGTCCTGGTAACAATCTGATTCTCCGCCTGTCGCTGGCCTTCGTAATTTCCGAAAAAGAACAGCTTGTCTTTCAGGATCGGACCACCGACTGCGACTCCGAAGTTGTTTCGGATCAGCTTGGGAGGTGTGTTGGATTCTCCGCTGTTCAGCTGCGCTTCCTTGTTGAACCAGTCATTGGCAACAGTCAGCGTGGGACGGTTGTACCAATACACGGCCCCATGATAGCGATTGGTTCCGGACTTCGTGACCATACTGATCTGCGCCCCTGATGACCGCCCCTGGTCCGCTCCCGAAAGTCCGGTGGTCACACGGAATTCTTCGACCGAGTCCTGTGTCTCTCGCAGTACTCCTGTGAAGGCAAAGCCGCTGACCTGGTCGTTGTCGTCGAGACCGTCAACGACAATGTTGCCCTGGTCGGAGCGGCCTCCATTCACCGCGCCGCTGCGCGGATCGTTCGCCAGTTGCGAATTGCTGGGGCGACCCGAATCCTGCCCGAGGTAAAGCACGCCGGGTTGCAGCGAGAGCAGATCGGGCACATTACGGCCCTCACTTGGCAGCGCCTGAATCATCGCGTTGTTCATGGAATTTCCGAGTGAGGCGTCGGAAGTGTTCAAGCTCTGCGCTTCCGCGCTGACATTGACTACCTCTGTGCTTGCCTGCACAGTCATCGAGAAGTCGATCGTGGCCGGCTGATTCACGAGTAGCTCAGCTTCCTTGGTCTGGTCACCAAAACCGATCACGGAAACTTTGATAGTGTACTTCGCCGGTGGAATCTGGCTGAACGTGTACTGACCGGCGGCATTTGATGTTGCCTGCAGAACGGTTCCAGTCGTGCTGTCCGTCAGCGTAATCTTTGCGCTGGGCACGACTGCTCCGCTTGGATCTTTGATGGACCCCCGCAAGGATGTTGTGTCCGTTTGAGTAAATGCAGGTGAGATCAGGGAAAACAGGAGCACGAGCACACAGAGTGCGTATCGCTTGGTCACAATTCCTCCAAAAAATTACAGAATGACCGCTCATCATTGCAGCGGTCGTTTTTGTTTGTTGTTACGTCTATCTGTCTTGCAGTAGCAACTGTCTGGAGAACGGTAAGGGCTCCATTGTGTGCCAGGACCTACCAAATTTCAATGGATTTTGTCGCTACTTGTCGCAGCATAGAAACGGCACGAATTACCCGCATGCATATTGTTTCCTTAAATTAAACACCCATATAGAGTTACTCCGAGTGGTATTAAAAATACTTATTGCCCGGATAAATCTCCCCAGCCATTTGCCGGAAATGCAGCCAAAAACGATGCATCGATCATTTGTCTCAGTTCTGATTACATAATCCTGAACACGCGCAATTTGCCTGCCTTGTCCCGCTACCTTCTGCTATGGTTTCTCTTTGCCATCTATGGACTCTCACTACATCTACCTTCGTCTGGAAAGAATTCCCATGAACCGCTGCCTTCTTCGCAACGCCCTTGCTGCCTTGGCTCTTCTTCTGCCGCTGACACAAATAGCAACAGCCGCACAAGCCTCGAAAGAGATCAAGCTCGACGCCGCGACACTCGACAAATACACCGGTCAATATCGCTATCAAAATGAGCCGGACATCACGCTCTCGTTCTTCCGCGATGGCAAACAGCTTGCCGTAGAGTCCGAGCGCATGGCACACACACTGCTGCATGCCTCGTCGCAGAACACCTTCGCGCCGGACAACAACAGCGCGCACTTCGTCTTTCAAACCGACGCCAGCGGCAAAGTCACCGCAGTCAAACGCGTCTCTGAAAGAGATGAAGCCGAAGCCATCCGCATCAGCGCTCAGCCGCAACATAACCACTTCCGCCCTTATGACCGCAAAGAATTCATGATCCCAATGCGCGACGGGGTCAAGCTGCACGTTGTCATACTCCGCCCCACGGACACGCATGAGCCGCTGCCCCTGCTCATGCAGCGCACACCCTACGGCGTCGATGAATCCACCTCCGACTCCATTAACTCCCGTTACACCGAGCTCGCCCAGAGCGGCTACATCTTCGTCATGGAAGACATCCGCGGTCGCTATGGCTCCGAAGGCCAGTTCTTCATGAACCGCCCCATCGTCGATCACCACGATCCCAGCTCACCCGACCCGAACCACATCGACGAAACTACGGACGCCTATGACACTGTCGCCTGGCTCGTGAAGAACGTTCCCAACAACAATGGCCGCGTCGGCGTCGTGGGCATCTCCTATCCAGGATTTCTCGCCATCGAATCTGGTATCGATCCCAACCCGGCAGTCAAGGCCATTTCGCCGCAGGCTCCCATGACCAACCTCTGGATCGGCGATGACTTCTTCCACAACGGCGCCTTTCGCCAGACTTATGGATACGACTACGCCATCGGCCTTGAAACCAGCAAAGAGAACACCTTCAGCAAACTCAATGAAGACGCCTACGACTACTTCAAAGACGGCTCCTTCGCCGCAGCCGTCAGAAAGTCCGGCGCCGGCAACCTTCCTACCTGGCAGGCATTCTTCACCCACCCCAGCTACGACACGTATTGGCAGGCCCGCGCCGTCGAGGCGCACCTCACCAAGGTCACCGTGCCCACACTCGAAGTCGGCGGCTGGTGGGATCAGGAGGATATGTGGGGACCGCAGGCCGAATACGCCGCCCTCAAGCCGCACGATCAAAATAACGAAGTCTTCATCGTGCTCGGCCCCTGGAACCACGGCGAATGGGCACGCACCACGCGCTCTCTCGGCGACGTAAACTTTGGCGCGGCCATCGGAGATCAGTTCCGTGCGCAAATCGAAGCGCCATTCTTCGCCCACTACCTCAAAGATGAAAGCAGCTTCGACCTCAAGGACACCGCATCCTTCCAGACCGGAACAAATCGCTGGATGCGCTACGGTCACTGGCCACCCAAAGAACGCGTCACCGACCGCAATCTCTATCTTGACGCTGACGGCTCACTCAGCTTCACCACGCCAACGGGCGACGACGCGAGCACCTTCACCGCCTACACATCCGACCCGGCAAATCCAGTCCCCTACCGCAAGCGCCCCATCGAGGCGACCTACGCTCCCGGCGGTTCGGGCTGGTATACCTGGCTCGTGCAGGATCAGCGTTTCCTGGGCGACAGAAAAGATGTTGCCAGATGGACTACGCCCGTCCTCGACCAGCCTGTGACCATCTCCGGCGACATCGTAGCCGACCTCTACGCCTCAACCTCCGGCACCGACTCCGACTGGATCGTCAAACTCATCGACGTCTACCCCGACGACCCGTCGTTAGGCAAAATGTCCGGAGCACAGCTCATGATCACCGACGAGATCTTCCGCGGCCGCTACCGCCAGGGCTACGATCATCCTGAAGCCACACCCGCCAATCAGCCGGAAGAATACAAATTCAGCCTGCACGGCGCAGACCACGCGTTTCTCAAAGGACACCGCATCATGGTCCAGGTGCAGAACACCTGGTTTCCGCTCTACGATCGCAACCCGCAGACCTTCGTGCCCAGCATCATGACCGCCGCACCCTCTGACTACCAGGCCGCCACGCAGCACATCTACGGATCGGCCGAGCACCCCTCCCACCTGATTCTGCCAGTCGCCGCAGCAAACTGATCTTCACCGCTTCGCACCCGGAACTGCCTCAAACGGCCGCTCCGGGGTGTCGAGTTATGTACCACAATCTGAAACTTCCTGTCTCCCCCAACCCGTGGGCACGCTTCCATTTAATGAAAAAAATGCTGATTCCACGCTGTGGGTATCGATACCACGGCGGTTGACGACTCTTTGTCGATACAGCTACGCTCTACCAGATTCACAGTTGCGAGGCCTACGTCGATTCACTGAAGTACTAGAACGAAAGGACACATTTCCAAATGTGCGAACTTAGATTCTCCCAGCCCAGCAGAACGCTGTGTTGTAGTCTGTTGCTCCTCATCGCGTTGATCGCCACCAGCACAGCACCAGCCCAAACCGTAACCGGCAACATCACGGGAACAATAACCGACCAGAACGGCGCCATCCTCGTGGGTGCCAACGTCACCGCCACCAACACCGCCACGGGAATCCAAACGCAGGCCGCCACGAACGACTCCGGCGTTTACACCATCCGCTTTCTCCCCGTCGGCCAATATCAGGTCAGCGTCTCGGCCAAGGGCTTCGTCACTTCCCAATACCCGCCGTTTCCGCTGGAGATCAAC
>JABDHA010000014.1:0-930 GCA_013285705.1 Acidobacteriota bacterium | reverse complement strand
CGTGAACGTAGAAGGCGGAGTCGCGCCGATTCTGAACACTACCGATGGTTCACGCGGTCTTGTCCTCGATTCCAACGAAATTCAGAATGTTCCTCTCAACGGCCGCAATTTCTCGAGCGTGACACTCTTCATACCTGGAGCCGTGAACACTGACCCCACCGGCATGACCGGCAACAACGCCATCGAGCGCAACACCTATAACAACGGCATCGCCTCCATCAACGGCAACCGCAACCAGGCGAACAATTACACCCTCGAAGGCATCGACATGAACGAGGGCCAGAACAACCTCATCGCCTACAATCCTGCTCCAGATGCCATCGATCAGATCAAAGTCATCACCGCCAACGCGCCCGCCGAATACGGCAACGTCAACGGCGGCGACGTCGTCAGTGTGCTCAAGAGCGGTACCGATCACTTCCACGGCTCAGTGTATGGCTTCCTTGAAAACTACAACCTCGATGCCAACACCTGGAGCAACAAGCATCAGGTGCCCATCATTCCCACCAATCCCTACACGCAAACCATCTTCGGCGGCACCATCGGTGGCCCCATTTTGCGCCATAAACTCTTCTTCTTCGCCGATTATGAAGGCGTGCGCAAGCACACCGGCGGCTCCGGACAAGCCAGCGTCCTGACCCAGGCCATGCGCAACGGTGACTTCTCCGCTCTCCTCCCTCAAGGCATCCAGCTCTACGACACGCAGAACAACTTTGCCCCCTATCCGAACAACCAGATCCCGGTCGTCAATCCGGTCATACAGTACCTTGCCGCAAACCCGCAGTTTTACCCGTTGCCAAACGCCGTTCCAACCGACGGCCTGCTCCAGAACAACTATCAGGGCAGCAGCAGCAGCTTCGTCGTCAACAATCAGGGCGACTTCAAGGTGGAATGGGACCCGCGGGATGCCGACAAGGTCACCGCTTTCTA
>JABDHA010000013.1 GCA_013285705.1 Acidobacteriota bacterium | reverse complement strand
CCACAGGAAAGAAGATCGGTCCAGCAGCGACAATGATCCCGGCGAGCACGATGACTCCCATCGCCTGACGCAGACCCACCAAAACGGCGAGCGATCCGATCACAGGCGGCCCCGTCAAGAAGCCACAGTAGCCAATTGTAGTCATAGCGGAGATGGCCGGGCCAGCTCCCATTCTGGTATCGCGGCCCGCCACACCCCAGATCACAGGAACAATGTTTGCGATTCCAATACCAGCGAGCATGAGGCCAGCGACGGCAGGCCACCAGGAATGGGACAGCAGCGTGCAACCTAAGCCAGTAGCTATCAGGAGCCCACTTCCGTGCAGGATATTCTTGCCGCTGAAGCGTTCCGCGAGCCAGTCCCCTGAGAACCTTGCGGCAGCCATGGCAATTGCATATGCAGCGTAACCAGCGGCTGCAAGCGGAAGAGTGACACCGACGTTCGAATGAAGGTAGACAGAAGCCCAATCCGCGATGGCTCCCTCGGCTAACAATCCAAAAAATGCAAGAACCGCAATCCGGAGTAGAGCAGCATCTGGCCAGACAAACTTTACACTCGCTCGCGGTTTTACGGTCTCGTTGACTAGCAACGGTAACGTCGAGAAGGTGCAAAGAATGAGCAAGCCTGCCGTAAGCGAAAGGTCGACTCGAACGGTTCCATGGTGTTGAAGCATAAGCCCGGCAGCCCCGGCACCCAATAGTCCTCCGGCACTCCAGCAACCTTGGAAGAAGCTCATACTTGATTGCCTATAATGCTTTTCAACCGCTATAGCCTGCGCATTGACGGATACATCGAAGGCCCCTTTCGCAGCTCCAAACAAACCCGCAAAGAGCACAAGAAGCAAAAAGCTTGAGGCTTGCGCGAGAAGCGCGATCATCAGAACGTAGCCGATCGACACAATCCGGATCACGCAACGGCTGCCATAACGAGCGATTATCTGTCCCGTTAGCGGCATGGTGAGCAGCGCACCAACGATGAGACTGATCAATACAAGAGTGAGGGATCCGTTCTCAAGGTGGAGAAATTGCTTGAATACTGGTACATGAGCCGCCCAGGTCCCAAAGCCTGCTCCATCCACGAGAAAAAGCACGGCAAGCGCCCACTTCGGCCATTTCACTGCTGTGCCACTGAAATTTTGTTCAGGCACCGATCCGGATCCGTGCCAACACCGTCCATCACGATTGACTCCTACTACTAGACTGATGGCGGACTACCATTCTGTCCAATAGATTTTGGACGCTATTTTGATAACTTGTAGGAATGGCTATCGAACTGTCTGAGTTGCGCTCATTCGTCGTGCTCGCGGACCATCTCCACTTCGGTCAAGCAGCGGAAGCATTGCACGTCAGTCAACCCGCGCTCACCAAGCAAATACAACGCCTGGAAGACAAAGTGACTGGGCCACTGCTCATACGCGGATATCGGCGAGTATCTCTCACGCCGGCAGGGGAGATCTTGCGAGATCGTGCGCGGACCCTGCTGCGAGACGCTGAGATTGCAGAACAGATGGCCCGTTTGGCTGTAAACGGAAAGGCTGGATTGTTGCGGATAGGTTTTGGCATTGCATCCCTGGCCGCGGGTCTTCCGGAGATTTTGACGCGATTCCGGCAGCACTTTCCGGAGGTGCAGGTGGCCATGCGCGATATGTCCACACCGGGTCAGATCGAGGCGCTCGAGCGAGGCGACATCGATGTTGGCTTCGTCCGACTCCCTGTTGAACGTCCTGACCTGGTAACTTTGCCGGTGCTCGAGGAGATGCTTGTTGCGGCAGTCCCACGGGGTATGTCATACCGAAAGGGACTCTCCAGTCTTCGAAACGAGTCCTTTGTCGTCATCTCCCGAAGTGTTTCAACCAGCTTTTTCGATCATCTCGTGCAGACTTGTAGAGCTGCCGGCTTCAGCCCTCGTATCGTTCAGGAAGTCAATGAACTGTTCACTGTTCTCAATCTCGTGCAAGCCGGCGTGGGTGTCAGCCTCGTGCCGCGCTCAGCCAACCTGATGCGAGTACCCCACGTTCGCTTGTTGGATACAGGCGTAGCCGAAGCGAAATGGAAGATCGGCTTGGCTTGGCGTAAGCGCGACGAATCCGACTCACTCGTCCGCAACTTCATAAGCCTGGCACGCCGTCCTCGGAGTGTCTACTAATGCTCAAAATGGAATCATGGTGCCTCAAGTTCGCGCTGGTAGCGGATTTCGTCGACTGTTACACCCCATACCGAGTCAGTTCGACGCAGGCCATCGGGGGCCCATCTATCGATTTGATAAAATCGCTCCGCGCGAGTGTTACCCGCCAGGACCCACAGAACTGCATTCCGAAATCCGAGCCTGAAAAGACGTGTACGAGCAGCCGATATAAGGGCAACGCCAATACCACGGGTCCACTGTTCAGGATCCACGTAGAGCGCGTACAACTCTCCATGGCCGGGCAGGTCCGGATCGCGCGATGGCGCCGTAGTAGCAAATCCATGAACCAACCCTTCTTCAACCGCCACGATCGTCTGCGGTTTCCGAGGGTCAAGGCTCGCAAAATCATATTTTTGTGCTCGATCTTCGGGACGAAGTTGATCGAGGTAGTCAGCAGGAAGGAGTGTGCGGTAGGCCACTTGCCATGATCGGACGTGCACACGAGCCACAGCTATTGCATCCTCTGGTTCGGCTAGCCTGAGTAGCATGTCCTAGTATGGCATCAGATATGCAGTAAGGAATGGGCGCGAGGAAAATCCAGCATCTCCACCAAGAGGCACCCACCACGATCGCCCCCTATGGGTTAAGTTTCTTTTGAACAGACTTGCCAGACCTCACTCCGCGACTCGAGCCTGAACGCTTTGTCCTGGCATCACTCTCAACGTCGTACTAGTGATGGCACGGCCAAAATATTTGGACAAGGTATGGGATTTGACCGGCTTTCCATTTATAAGCAGTATTTCAAACTGTCCTGCAAAAGAAGCCTTCCAGTTCATTGCAGTTTTTCCGTGATTCGTTAAAATCGTCTCTCGATTTCCTTGATGTCGCACGCTAATCACGCTGTCTTGAAGAGGCAGGTTGCGAAGCTCGACCCAATCGGTCGCTGCCGTCAATTGAGGTAACGTTTCGACTACCGTTCTGAAGGGTTGTGCGATAACAATGTCCTTTATTGGCAGCGTGGGCTCGACGCGGATTCCCATTGGCCCCGTGATAAGCGCTCCGATGACAGAGTAAGAGACTTCAGGATATTCGCGTCGCTCTCGACCTTCACGGGTCAGGTCCATGATTTGGGCATAGGCCGCTTCGGGCTGTCCATATCGATATAGGATATCGGCATAGTGTGACTTCGCTTCTACTGCGCTTGCGGGTTCAGTTTTCATCGTCGCCAGAAGAGTCTGTAATGCGCTTGCGGTTTTTGGCCCGTCGTCTGCCGCATCGCGATAGAGCAGATCAGCTCCAGCTCGCCCTGTGAATTGATGCTGTTTATTGAAGAAAGCATAGAAGTACCCCTGCGAGGCATTCCACCAGACAGTATTGATCAGTGTTTTAATATGCGATGCAGTCTGCAGAGAGCTTTGCGCCGATTTTATGTTTCCGCGGATCGCCTGAATCGCCGCATAAGCACGGAATGCGGCATACTGCGTTGCAAGCAGATCGATGCCGACGAGATTCTCCCTGCTGCTCTCCTCATACGTAGGATCACCGCGAAAAAAAGGAGGCTCTTCGATGTTGCTCGTCCGCTTCATGATGCGATCCGGACTCAGATCCCAGCGAGCCGTGTAGTCGGTGACCGTGCGATCGTAAAAATTCAGAAAAACCGGATCTTCCACATACGATTTGTCTCTAGTCCACAGATACATCCGGTAGCACGCATCCAGAACATCGTAGTTCGCTGGCAGGTTGTACCAGAACTCGGTGTCGCTCTTATAGTCGACGGGAGCGGGACGGTTCAGGCGATCGATCTCCCAGTAACTGCACCAATCTCTCGATGCAGAGATATTCTCTGCAAATCGACGAAGCATGTTGTGGTTGTATCTTGCTAACCCTAGCGCCTGTGCGCCGTCAGCCTGATGGGCAGTATCGCGCATACAGAAGGCATGGCGTCCCGGAAGAGCTGCTTCATACCAGGGACCGACTGGATCATTGTCGAAGACGTAGGAGAGTGCTCGCTTCTTGGCCCACTGAAAGGAGGCGACAAGATGCGCATCGGAAGACGCAAGATCAAGTTCTGAGCTTTCTCCGTCCGTCGGCGTTTGAGAATACATCCAAAGTGTCCTCAAGAACGGAGCAACGAAGAGAAACTTACCAATCTGCCGGCGCGTTATGCCGGTCGGTGATCCCGTGAGATCAAATTGCATCCTTACCCTCCAACGTATGTTCCTCGATCATCAAGAAACCGCAATTACCAGACCCGGAGCCGATAAGTCACCGGGTGTCGCATGACTAAGGCCTATGTTGCGAATCACCTCTCCCGGTATATGCAGAGTATTTCCGCGAATCCGTACAGAGTGAGAGATATCGAATGCTTCATCACCAGCTAGATCTTGTGCCACAATCTGTTTTCCCTGCAGTGGTCGATCAAAGACGATGCTTAGACTGTCGAAGCATCCGAAGACGCCGAACGGACCCGGCGCGTCAGATACGGGCAGCGTCACATCGCAACCCGGCATGTACCAGGCCTTTCCGACCTTGGTTCTTTCCTGGGCGGCGACTGCGACTGCGCCGTTCGGAAAGCGCGTGGCAAAGACAAACGGCTTATCTCCCTTGGCTTTTACTTCTGGCAGGGGCATGTTTCTGGAGATGCAAGCCGGCGCTCCTTGCCGAACGACTGCTCCCACCAGTTCTTTCTGCCACGTCTGTGTTTGTTCAAAAGACCAGCTATCGATGAGGATTTCGTCATCAATCGATACCGTTCCTTCCCCCGAAGAAAACGGCGGCGCGATACGTTGCCAACGAACTGCTCGGACAACCTCATCGAGTTGCTTCTTCGTCTGCCGAGGGCCATTGAAAAAGAGATCGGCATCCGCTCCCGGTCTCTTCCCAGTCAATGGATGACGCATCACTCCCATCGTGCACCCCATCACTGCTGCCACATATACTTCGTCTTCTACATTCAGCAGTCCCTTCACCTCAGGATGCCCCTCAGCGCCCTTCAGCATAGCCGCAAGGCGATCCAGCGTAGTAGGCAGCGAGAGAATCGACGTGACATCGTAGGTTCTATAGACATCCGTATTGCGCAGAATTGTCATGCGTTTGGAGTTCCAGGGTTGGAAGCCAAAGCGGCCGTCGTTGTGCCAATCTCCATTGACGGGCAATTCCCCATGCACGTGTTCAAGCGTTAGAGGAATGTGCGCTTCATCGCGGACCCGGACCAGCCCAAAAGCAGGATCACCGATATCGATCTTCCAATAACGAATCGCCGCCGAATCGCTAAGAGTCTCCAGCCGATGTATTCCATTACCTTCCGGGGTGTTGCGACACCATAGCGCAGCGCCGCGCCAGCCACTGCTCTGGACAGTATCATTTAGCTTTCGAAGACGTTCCGACGATGTTCCATTGAAGGAAGGAAACTTCATAGCGTCCAATTCGAAGGTTGCAGTGCCGCCGGTCTCCCAACCGTCATCCAGTAAAAGATAAAGATCGCTGCGAATTTTTGGATAAAATGACTTCGCCCAGCCACTGTCAGCAAAGAGATTCTCTTCCGTCATAGCGGTGCGCGCTAGGTTGGCTCCGGAATCACCTTCAAGAATAGTCGCGTCCAGCCTCGGCAGATTCTGACCATACATATAGTTCTGCGCAGCCCAGGTACACCAATAGTGCGGTGCGCCGGACGGTTTCGCCGGCACCAGACTTACTCCTTGGGGCAGTCTTAACCCGACGCTCCGTGCAAAGCCGGAAATTGCCGGCGTGATTGCCGCTGCCGTCGACGCGGCAAGAAAACGTCTTCTACTGAATCTCATCACTGCTGTCCTTGAAAATCATTGCATGACATCTTGCGCGAAAATTGGCACCGCATCTGTCGATGCAGTGCCAATGGATTGAAGGGAGCCGCGCAGAAATCAGAAGGTGAAACGTCCGCCAATCTGAATTTCCCGAGGTGTGCCATTGGTACTGGTGATCTGGCCAAAGCTGGGGTTTTGCGCCGTGCAGCACGTGGTGTTCGGGTTGGAATAGTGCGGAGTGTTTGTAAGGTTGAAGGCATCTACCTGGAAGCTCGCCGCCATGTGCTCCCGAATATTTACTGACTTGGACAGTGAAACGTCAGAGTTTCTGTAGCTCGGGCCCCTCACCTTACCAACTCCGGAGTTGCCCAGCTGATACTGCGGTGGAGTTGCGAGGCATGAGGTATCAAACCACTCCGTTGGCTTGCCGATTTTTTGAATTGATGGACATACGACATCGGCGCGATTCGAGAACCCGCTATTGAGGTTGTCGTTCGATATGCCGAATGTCAGCGGCTGCCCTGATTGCAGAATCGTAATGGAGCTTAACTGCCAGCCACCAATCAAGAGATCGACGGGACGAGAACTGTTCGCCAGCCACTCCCTTCCACGTCCGAAAGGAAGTTGATAGACAAAGCTGGCAATAAAGTTTTGCGGAACATCGGGAGCCTGGCTCGTGCCCACCCCACGGTTGTAACTGTCATCGAGAGGATAAAAGACATTCATGTCGTCGATCTCCTTTGACCATGTGTAGGAGACGCGTCCCTGAAGCCCATGGGAAAAGTTCTTGGATATCTCTGCCTGCAATGCGTGGTACATCGAGCGACCGTCCGATGTTGCATAGGCAATCGTCGTAACTTCCGGAGCGATCGAATAGTAGGGTCTACGAGTTGTCAGGTCTCCTGGCCCCGGTACCGGAGTATCAATGTTGTAGTTGCGGTAGAGATGAATGCCCCTTGTTCCAACGTAGCTGAGAGAAAATGCCGAAGATCCTGTCAGCTGTTGCTGCACTCCAAAATTCCACGCATATGCGTTATCCGGACGGAAATCACCGGGAATGAGGGTGACGGAAGAGTTCGGCTGTGGAGTGACTGGAGCAGAGGTTGAGATGGGAACGAAACCGGGCAGCCCGTTCGTGCTGACTTGCCAGAACGGCGTGTAGGCCAGTTGCTGGTTGAGGTAGTACTGTTGGAAAAACGGAAAGTTGCGTTCAAGATTACCGCCGATGGCTCCGAAGTTACCTGGAAAGGTGGTAATGCCGAAGGCACCGCGAACAGCCGTCTTTCCGTTGTTTGGCGAGTAGGAGAATCCAACTCGCGGTGCGAAGTTGCCATAGTAGTTGTCGACGTTGGGTGCGCGATTGCTGGAGGTGGCAATGTCGAGCAGGCCGGTTGAAAGATTGAAGTTCGACTGCCGATTGAATTTGTCAATTGCTTGCGTGATGACATCCCAGCGCAGGGCCAGATTCAGCGTGAGATTCTTCAACACATGATACTCATCCTGTCCATAGATTCCTGCAAGGTTCGCACGTGTCGCAGGATCTGTATCGACGAATCCCCGGTAAAGTGAAGACGGAATACCGAGGAGGAAACTGGCGAAGGAATTTCCTCCAGTGCTGCTGCTACAGGTCGGTTGGCCGGTGCAACTGCTCGTATAGTCGGCATTGAAAGTGAAGCTGCCGTTCTGGCTGGCATTGGCATTCGTTAATGAAGCCTGAAGGCGACGGTAATCTTCGCCGACTGTGATTGTGTGCTTGCCGAGAACCTTCATGAAGTTGTCGGTAATTTGATAAACATTCGTAATGCGGTGCGAGTTTGTCCAGTCTTGCGAGCCAGTGGAAGCAATCGAACCTTGCGTTCCTGTAGCAGAACTGCTTGCTCCGAAATTGAAGATGGCCATTCCAGAGGCACCTGGAAACTGAGCATCATTCCCGTTAGGGATTCCCAGAGTCGTATTTTCGTTTGTCTGGAAATCATTGCCGAAGTCTTTTGTGTAAAAGCGATTGAATCCGAAGCGAAGCTCATTGGTCGCCGTGGGCGAGAAAGTATGGTCGTAGCCCACCGCGATATTGTGATCTCTCGACATGGCATTCACGTCGCCGATCTGAATGAACTGTGTTCCCGGCGACGGAGCGGTTAGATCGCGCCGCTGATATGACTCGCGGGCGAATAACCGATCGCCATTTGGGAGTTGATAGTCTCCTTTGACATCGAATTGATGATTGTTATCCGTCTCCGAGGTGTTCGCTTTGTAATTTTGGTTGATGCTGTTCGGATCCGTTGCCTCCGGCCAAATGGTGTTGCCCGCCACCATCTTCGCCGCTACAGAATCAAAACGAGATGTAGGAACCTGATAGGCTGGCCCCTGGCTGGTATTGACGATTGGGAAAGGATTGCCCGTCGACGGATCGTACAGCGTTGGGAACTGACTGGTAAGAAAGCTTCCCTGCTTCATCAGGTCGGTGGGCACAGTGAGGTTGTAGGAGATACCATTATTGAGCAACAGCCCCTGGTAATCCGCGAAGAAGAAGGCTTTGTTGCGAATGATCGGACCACCCAGCGAACCACCGAACTCGTTGGAACGATATGGAGCTTTGGTCTGCGCCTGCCATTGAATGGCGTTCAGGCTGTCGCCACGAAAGAACTCGTACGCTGATCCATGAAACTGATTGGTGCCGGATTTGACGAAAGCATTCACCTGCGCCCCGCCATAGGTGCCAACCGTTGCCTCGGCGTTGTTGGTCGAGACTTTGACTTCCTGCAGCGAATCCAGTGCCGGTGTGACGTTGATGAACGCATTCAGCAACTCCATGTTGCTGACGCCATCCAGGGTATAGGTTGTCCCGCCCCAGGGTAATCCGTTCACGCTGGCCGTAATGGAACCCGCCGCACCTGCGCCAGCAGCCGCTTCAGGAGCACTGCCAAAGCCAGTCGCCACAGAACCAGGGACCGTCTGCACCAGTTGCGAGAATACCCTGCCATTCAGAGGCAGGCTTACAACCTCATGGGTGCTCAGAACCTCACCCATAGATGAGCTGGTGGTGCTTACCAGCGGATTGTCTCCCGTCACCTCTACCGACTCCGTTGCAGCACCCAGTTGCAGCGTCATGTCGACGCGCGCCACACTGTCTACTGTGACCACGTTTCCGGTGGAAACAGTGGTACGAAAGCCAGAGGCACTGGCTTCAACCTTGTAGCTGCCAGGAGGCAGCAGGTTGACTAAGTATTCCCCATGCTCATCGGAGGTGTATTTGCCCGAGACCCCGGTATCTTGATTGGTGACGGTAATGCTGGCGCCGGAGATTACGGCTCCGGTTCCGTCTTGAATGGTGCCTTGAAGCCGACCGCTGACACCCTGCCCGAAGACGAACGGGGTAAGGATAAGCAGAGTCATAAAGCCAAACAGCATCCGGAACAGGGACATGGACGGAGACCAGAGTCTGCCGAGACCATGGAACCGGTACATTTGCGATTGCATACAGCCTCCTTAAGGCATTGCCTGAAACCCGATTCTGGCGTGGCGGATTTCATCAGAATGTATCCGCTTTCATTGACTACACATTTGCGTTGAATCCGGGCTTCCTACAGCGCGACCAACCCTAAAATCTTAGTGAAACCCTGGTCTAGCTAAACGCAGATACCGCGGGGCTACAACGAGGCAACATGGGCATTATCTGTAAGAAACGATATAAGTTACATGCACGTTACATCGACGTTACATGCACGAAAAGAGGCAGAGACACGCTTTCTTCTTTCGCCGATGGAAAGGCAGCATTCGAAAAAGTAGAGTCTATTTATTGGTAGGCGTTTGCAGCAGGAGATCGGAGGTAGTGTTCCCCGACCAGCCAGATTTCAACTATTTTTTGGCCGCTGCCGAAGCATCGGCAGCACCGGCAACCGACGATTTCCGGCTTGGGAGGGGATGTACTGCCATAAGTTCTGTGCTCAGTACCTGATCGCCCTTTTCGAGGTGAACCAGGACTAGCGCCTGGAACCAGGGCATGCCCCCTTTTCCGGCTGCTCCGCTCTTTTTCACGGACAGGCCCTTAGCAGCGAGCCCGGCGGATAATGCCTCGACGCCCGCAGGAGAGGTGATGAACCGTGTCACGCCCTCCGTGCCTTTCGTATCCAGGCCGCCCAGCACCGCAATGTTGCGTCCCGCAACCACCCCAGGCTGGACGGAAATGAGGCTGTAATCTCGCTTCAGCGTTTGAGTATCCGGGTCGCGTTCCGTGTGGTACGTCGAGCTTTCGTTATTTTCAGGGTGAGCGTTCACGATTTGACCGCGCCATTGCTCCCGGCGTGAATCGGGGTTCTGGAAGACAAAATCTCCAGCGGCCAAAAGCTGAGCAACAGCAATATTCTGAAATGGCGATCCCAGAAGTATGACACTGTGTTGTTGCAGATCGTCGGGGGTGATGTTGCGACTGGTTTTGACGATCGGCTTTAGGCCCATTTGGGCAAAGAGTGTCGCCAGCATGGCGACGCCTTCCAACTCGCCGGTGCCCGTATAGCCGTCCTCGTAATAAAGTTGCCCGGCGTTTGCCACCAGTGTGGGGTTAGACGCAAACTCCAAGGCTAAATGCTCATCTACACGAGCCCCGCGGTTATCGCTCGCCCCCTGCCGGAAGCGAAGCAGATCATTGGAATCATCCAGCAGGAAGACAGCATTGGGATAAGCAATGATGGGAGCAGGATCGTTGTTGAGAAATGCAGCCCAGAACCGCTTTACCGGATCAGGCGAAGAATGAATGAAGCCAATGTTGCCCGATGCAAAACTGCCATTGGCAATCGAACGCTGCGCTCGGTAGCTGCCGGCAAAATACCCGATAGCCAGAGCAATTAGGAAGACCGCAGCCACTGTTATTGGCCCGAATAAATATCGCTTCTCTCTATGGTCGGAAGTCTTGATTGGTTTTGGATTCGCAAGTTCTTCGCTATGAGTTGAGAGCCGGTCTGCGTTTGTCTCATAGTCTGCGACGGTGTCGACGCTATAGCGATCAAGATCCTGTTGTGTTCGGGAATCCTCTCTGACCCGAAAGATGGGACAATAATGTCCTTTAGGAATCTCGATCAGTATTGGATCGTGGAGACCTTCCTGCCCGTAATACTCTTTCAGCTTTTGCCGTAACCTGTGAGTCTGGACACGAACAATCGTATCCGTCTTTGGATCAAAATCTGGCTTCCGGCCAAATGCCTCTACGCCTATCGTGTATTCCTTCAGGCCATCCGGATTTTCCTGCATGGACCTTGCGACCAGGAACTGTAACAACTGTTGAAGTGTGATCGAGTTGCGCAGCGTATTGGAGTGAAGGATTCGCTGAAGTTGTTGCTGATTTTGCTCAGCGGAAAGCTCTTCAGGATTCGGTACAGGCGTTAATGTAGTGTTTGTCACTTCTGTTTCTCTCGCCCGCTTCCCATCCGGCGTAAGTTTAACAGTTTGCGATTACCGCGGACAAACCATGTGCCTTCGATGACTTCGCAGCGTACTGCGGAACATTTGTTTCCGCAACTGGGAATTCAGGTGAGAATGCAACATCGGAAGAAATCGAAATCACTCAGAGACCAAGTTTTCCAATATGTGGATGATCCCTCACTTCCACAGATTGTTTCCAAAACCTCACAGAGACGGCCACGGGACGCCTTATGCTCGTATCGCCGGTCCATAGAATAGGTGCGCCCTCATCAAGGATGGGATGAGCGGCAAGAAATGCTGGGGTAACGAGCGAGAGTGCCTTTCTCACGATCACACCGCCTGCACACGCGTATGGACCGACTCCAAGCCCTAAATTTCCCGTTGGCCGCCGGGTAATGTCCAGTCGATCAGGCGAGTCGAACTTGATTGGATCGCGATTTGCAGATTCCAGTTTCAGGATAATCCGTTCATCCTTGGCGATATGAGCATCACCAAGAACTACGTCCTTTGTTGCCTGACGATAGAGAGTATGTACGATTCCTGCATAACGCAACAATTCTTCCACCGCGTATGGCATCCAGTGAGGTTCGGTACGCAACATCTCCAATTGATCAGGATGAAGGAGCAATGCAAGCCAGGCCTTGGCAAGAAAGCTAGGCAAGGTCTGCGATACACCGAAGAACATCGACTTGCTGATTGTGATCTGACCGCTACCCCTCATGCGATCCAGATCAGCTTCCGCATTCTTGCGGCGCCATTTAAACCATTTTTTTACAAAAGCCGGCCGCGGCTCTTTCTCTATCAAGGAGGTTTCGTCATTTTCGCGTTTGTGGAATAACAAATCGGCGATGCTGCTCAAGCGAGCTTCCAAAGCATGATCGGCACCGCTCAAACTCAACATAACCGCCGTTGACCACGGCTGAATGACATGGTCGACGATATTGACTGACATTCGATCGGCGGCTTGATTCATGAGCGTATGGGCAATGTTTACCATCCGCTCGCGCCACACCTCGGTGCTCATGCGATCAATATCTGCTTGCAACTCAGCATGCATCTGCGAGAGCGCGATTGGATCGACAGGACCCGTGCTCGGGCCTCGTGCTGAGACCTGACAGAAAGTTGGCTCGCGCAGCGCCGCATGCACGTCAGCATAACGACTCAATATCCATGCCTTGAGTCCGGAGTCATAGCGCGGTGCTTCGGGAGGAGAGGGCGAAAACGATAGATCCATAATGGAAACGCATCTTTAACCTCTTGGTCTGAACCAAATTCTGAGGTTGTCAGTGTCGATAATCGAGACACCGCAGATTTATTCCCTGCGTTCTGCGTTATTCCATAAATTTTTTCGTTATAAGAAGAACTACTGGCTACTTACAAACTGCAATCGTCATAAGTAAAAGCCTTTCCCAGGCATTTGTTTGCGATGAGAAGCATACGCATTTGCAAGCTCCTCGACTGTCATGGAATAAACACCCTCATCCTCAGTTCTCATGGTTGCGCGGCAACGCGCGAACGATTCGGATTGGAGATGAAATAACAATGCATGACACAAATAAACCCAAAACAACTTCATTGAACCGCCGGATGTTTATGACAAACGGAATGATCGCAGCGGGGCGGTAACTGCGGGCGCGATGTATCCCGTCACTGCGAAAGCCGCATTTGCACAGAGTGTGGATGCTGACGATAACAGACATGGTCTCTCAAAGGGCGACACGGCAATTCTCAGGTTTTTGGCTGCTGCGGAACTCATTGAGAGCGATTTATGGCAGCAATACGCAGAACTCGGCGGAGTTACAGAAGGAACGCAAAATAATTATCAACTTGCCTTTCAGTTTTTAGATGGTGATGGCTCCCAATACATCACCAGTAACACCATTGACGAGATCAGTCACGCTACGTTCCTCAATGCTTATTTAGAATCGCGTGGCGCGGACCCGGGTAATTTCGATGAATTCCACATTCTGCATGGCAGCACTGCAACTGGCGCTCAGAACATCGGTCGACTTACGAACCTTATGCATCTGAACGTCGATACGAGTTGGTATATCCGCTATCGCAGCACTACAAATCCTGATTTCGGCGCAACGTTCCCGCAAGCAATCAAGATTGCCAATCGACCTGCTATTCCCCGAACGGATGCTGATTTCGCCGATCCAAATCACATTCAGGCAATCGCAGATACTGCGGCATTCCATTTTGGATATATCGAGCAGGGTGGCTCCAGTCTCTATGCCAGTTTGAGTCAGAAGGTAAGAGACACTGAGGTGCTCAGAATTACCTTTGGCATTGGAGGCGACGAGATCGCGCACTTTCTTGAGTGGGTGGATTTTTGCGGGCAACGCCGTACAGGGGCCGCCTTTTAGCTTTGATAATTCTCAAACCCCCGTAACAGACAAAGGCTTAACCTTCCCAGATTTCAACGTCACACCAGGAGGTCCGCTTTTCCAGACCAACCTGATCTTTCCTGTCCCATGTGAATTTATTCGTAAAGATCTGCCGCGCTGTTCTGTTATCCGGCCACTGGACGACCGGTTTGGCGGCGCTGTTGCCACGGTAAAAAGCTTCATCGCGGATGGACTCTTCGTCGGCCAATCGAATGAGTTCCTGAATACATTTCTACATATGGCAGAAGAAGCAGACGCGGCGCAGCGCTAGCGGTGATCCTCAAGCCTGCTTACTTCTAAGCAGTTTCGATCTGTGTTATCGATCTACTTCTGAATGTGAGACGCATGCGAGATAATTACAACTCGCATGCGTCTGATTTCTAGTTGGCTGCGATTCCGTTAAATCCGGTATCTTGACCAATGCCACTGGCCGAGCCTACGTTGTTGAGACTTCCATCCTTCTGGATCGCGAAGATGCCGATCGTCCCGTTTGAAGAATTCAGCGTGTAGAGGAATTTGCCGTCGGCGCTCACAGTAATGTCAAGATTTCCAGCCCCGCTGGGATTCTCGCCCACAACCGTGCCTGAAAGCGCGGACAGCACTCCAGTAGCGGAGATAGCAAATCCCGATATGGTTGAAGAGCCGGCATTGGAAACATAGGCAAAGCGACCGTCGGGCGTGACTACATTCCAGCAATTTGCCGCGCCCAGCGTTGGGACACTGGTGCTGATCGCAGAGAGCGTGCCATTCGGAAGAATCGTATAGGAAGAAATCGCTGAGCCGTTCGGAACGTTTGCTGGTCCGGTTTCAGAAACGATTGCGGCCCCGTCAGGCGCAAAACTAACCGCGAACGCGCCGGGACCAGCACTTGGGTTGATCACGATCGGCAACAGCTTGCCGTCAGCCAGTACTTTGAACACATCAATATTGTTAGTCAGACGCTCCGTTACTGCGAGGAACTGGCCGTCGGGACTAAAAGCTATGGACGCTGCGCCGGAAGTATTGGTGCTGAGAAAAGTGAGCGAGTTTTCGATATAGCGCAGATGATTTCCTTCCAGGAGAAAACCTGCGACACTGCTGCTTCCACCTGTGTTGACCACGTAAACAAGATTTCCGTGTTGTGCAATTGCGTTCGGCTCACTGCCCTCTGATAGAACTTTGTCCGAGAGTACAAGTGTGGATCCGAAAACGCGGAACACCGAGATGTCGCCACTCCCTGCATTGACGGCAAAGAGCTGGGAGCTATCCTGACTGAGAGCAAGGGAGCCCTCAGATTCCAGCGGATCATGGTTTCCGCCACTTCCCCGTCCCCCGGTTGAAAACCTATGCGTCTCATGCAATGAGCCATCTGTGGCCCGTGCATACGCAAGAATTTCATTTCGATCTGTTGCGTTTGACATGACAAATACTGCGTGTGCGCTATCTACACCGTTGTCATCTGCATTGGCATACATCGGCAACGCCGCGGTGGCCATCACGAAAAGCATAGATATGCTTTGAATACATTTACGCATTGCTGGACTCCCTGGTTTGTTAAATTGCATAACTCCGGGAGGAACGGAAACTGAAATCATCCTGGATCATGCAGCCATGAGACATCGGGGGGTGTTGATCCGTTACAAGAAAACCTGATTATGATGTGAAATTCTGGTTGTTGAATCAAAAATACGGCGCCTCGTAATCAGGCACCGTGCAATGAAATATATTCTTCATCACCGTGGCGTTGAGGCCTCCTTGCCGTCGCTCGTCGTTACAGGGAGTTGAGGAAGGTGATCAACGCCGCCCGCTCCTCCGGACTCAGTTCATCAAAGCGCCGTTCTGCTTCGCGTGCTTCGCCTTTGTGCCGTTCAATTGCATTCTCAAGAGAAAGAGATTTCAGGTCATGCATAAACCGCGCCTTTGTGCGCAATCCCCAAAGCGGAGCAGTCCTCAATTTGTTGGCTGTGTCTTGCGGTCCCACCTGAACAATACCGTCTCCCGTCCCTATGTCATGGAGAAGGAAATCGCTGAAGGGGTGTATCACTTTGTCCCCCAACGCTTCCGGAACTGTGAACATGCCCCCGTCCACCACTGTTCCTGTGGGAGCTGTCTTGATGGATTGCACATGGCAGCTACTGCAGCCGAGACGGATGAAGGCGCGTTGCCCCCGATGTGCGGCCTCAGTCGCGGCAAGGGTCTCATCGCGCGGTGGAACCATTGTGCCGCGTATGAATTGAGCAAAGTGGTCGATGTCCGCCAGGCCAAGATTGTCCGGGTGATCTTCGGGATCTGTGGTAATTTTGCAGACATTCGTTACGTCGTGCGGGCGCAGCCGGTTCGTGACTCCCATCTCATTCACATAAGCATCGGCAATAAATGAGAGCAGGCTGCTGTGCTGGTCCTTCCAGCCGAACCGACCAACACGGGTTTGCCCAGGAGCCTCGAAGATCGGAGCCTGCACCACCTCTCCATGAATTCTGCCGTCGCTCTCTTCGGGTTGGCGCTCGGCAATTGCAACTAGAGTGTTGTCATCAATCGCTTCGACAAACCCATCGCCCAGAGTATTGAGAGCAGCGCGTAGAGCGCGAATGTTCTCAGTTGCCGGTATATGCTCCTGTGCTTGCGGACATATCGCGCGATCGTTGACAATCGAGCGGCCTGTGATCGTGTCCATCCCGTCATTGATAAAAATGGTTGGGTTCACGAAATTGCCATTTTCATCGTTGTGTCCAACACGGAGTTCCGTAATCTGACTTGCACCTCCGCTGTTTGGATTCTCATGGCAGCTGACACATGCTGTTGCGTTGTACACCGGGCCCAGACCCGTCTGCACGGAATGGTTCTCTTCATAAATTTGCTGGTCGAGAGCAAAAGTATCTCCTGCGGGTTCCGTAATTCCATTGCTGACGCTCTGTGCACCGTTGAAACTGGGAGTGCTGAACCCTGCCGGTGCTTCTTTAGCTGGCTGTTGACTGATTCCGGTGATTCCTATGGCCAATCGTATGGCCGCTGCCAATAGGCATCCACTAAGGAGTGCCTTACCACGAAGGGACATTGGTGTTCCTCCTTATTCAGGCTTGATTCTCTTGCAGCAACCGCAGCCGCGAAGGATGTTAAAAGCCATGTGGTTTGCTTAACTGGCGTCGTTCAAATTTATTCCCACGGCGGTCAAAAAATTTTCTCAATGCACAGACAGCGCTCATTGCGAAGCGGAAAGTTGCGAAGCAAACTTTTTTCCCAACGATGCCTGGAATAAATCTCACCTCTCTCAGTTTTCCTGGATGAATATCAACGCACATCGGAGGAGCACTACCGAACATGAAAAAAAACAATTCAGAGATTCACACTGAAGGAATCATCCTTGACCCCAATCACGTTGCAGCATCGCCTGATGGCGTTGACCGTCGCGGTTTTCTTAAATGCATGGCATGGGCTGGAACTGGGGTGATATGGAGCCTTGCCGGAGGAATTCCAGTTTCGCGCGCTTTTGGGTCAGCGATGCAGCGACAGAAGCAGGAAGACTTCACTTTCGTCCAGATCAGCGATAGCCACATCGGCTTTAACAAACCTGCGAACGCGGATGTTACCGGAACCCTTCAGGCCGCAGTGAATAGAATCCTTGCGATCCCGGATTCACCGGATTTCCTGATTCACACTGGCGACTTGACGCATGCTTCCAAGCCGGGCGAATTCGACACGATGGATCAGGTACTGACGGGCACCAAACGGCAGATATTTTATGTCCCGGGCGAGCATGACACTTCGGTCGACGACGGAAAGCTCTACCTTGAGCGATATGGCAAAGGTTCCTCTGGAAACGGATGGTACAGCTTCGATCACAAAGGCGTGCACTTCATCGGACTGGTGAATGTAGTGCAGCTGGAAGGTATGGGGAAACTCGGGCCGGCGCAGCTGGACTGGTTGAAGAAAGACCTGAGCCAGCACAAGAACAGTACGCCGATTGTGCTCTTTGCACATATTCCGTTGTGGGCTGTTTATCCGGACTGGGGTTGGGGGACATCGGACAGTGAACAGGCCTTCTCCCTTCTTAAGCGATTCGGTTCCGTCACGGTACTGAACGGGCATATCCACCAAGTCATGCAGAAGGTGGAGGGCAATGCGACCTTTCACACCGCGATGTCGACGGCTTTCCCTCAACCAGCTCCAGGCACTGCACCTTCGCCCGGCCCGATGAAGGTGCCTGCCGAGAAATTGCGCGGCGTACTTGGAATTACCGAGGTGCATTTTGTGGCACAGCGGCATCAGCTGGCGATCGTGGATGCAACGCTGTCGGCTGGGACTGAGCCAACATCTTCAGGTCCTGCGTGATTCTGGGTAGAACGATGCGATTGGAGCAGAAGCAATCATGAGACAAATACTTTTTAAAAAACTTAAGGCAGATCAAAAACAATTGGCAGTTCGCCTGTCAGTGCGCGAGCACTCGGGCTTTCTGATTGGGTTCAGCGTGGGCATCTTGATGTTGCTCGCGCTAATCATTTTTCCTCGGATCAGCCGCGCAGATACTAATGTCGATCGAGGCAAGCAACTCTTCGAAAAGCGCTGCACAGGATGTCATTCACTCGATCAGGATAAAGAAGGGCCCAGGCTTCGGGGGGTTTATGGGCGGCAGTCAGGCACAGTCCCGGGCTTTACCTATTCCGCAGCCTTGCAATCTTCGCATTTGACCTGGGATGATGCTTCTCTCGATAAGTGGCTCACAGATACCGATTCCCTGGTCGCTGGCAATGACATGGCCTTTCATGTTCCCAAACAGGATGAGCGGGCGGATATTATCCGTTTCTTGAAGGCCATGTCAGTAAAGTAAACTGTCGTGGTCTTGCGAAAGCGTGAGGAATGGATCCTGAGTTTTTTGAACAACTGGCAATGCCATTGTTCGATTCACTTTATAACTTCGCTCACTGGTTAACCGGCAATCGGGTCGATGCGGAAGATCTGGTGCAGGAAACCTATGCGAAGGCATTGAAGGGCTTCAAGTCTTTCCAGGATGGCACGAATCTGCGGGCGTGGATGTTCCGTATCCTGCGCAATACGTTTTTGACTTCACGTACTGGCCTGATGGCGCGAAACACTTTGTCTTTCGAGGAAGAATCTGAAGAGGCAGAGGTGCGTTCGGCACAGGTAGTAACTCCGGAGTCGGTTCTATTGCGAAATGAGAATCAGCAGATGGTATTGGACGCCCTCGCTGCGGTGCCAGTGCATTATCGCGAAATCATTTTGTTGTGCGAAGTGGAAGAGCTGTCATATCGGGAAATAGCAGAGGTGTTGTCGTTGCCTATCGGCACGGTAATGTCGCGATTATCTCGCGCCAGGAATTCCCTGCGCCAAATGTTGGCAGCAAAGCAATCCGCGAGGGCCACGGTATGAAGAACTGCGATTGGGATGCCATCACGCTTGCACAGTACCTAGACGGTGAACTTGCGCCAGATCAGGCAAGCCGCATGGAGCAGCACATCAGCGATTGTCCGCATTGCTCTGCAGAGGTCTCCGTGCTGGTGAGCATGAAGCGAAGCCTGCGTGCGGCCGACCGGCATTTCACCCCGACAGCGGAGTTCAGGCGCAAGATACAGCAGCAGGTTTCGCGCCCTCAAAGCAAGTGGAACATGCGGTTTGTGTGGGCCTTCGCCATGCTGGCGGTTGTCCTCATTCTTTCCATCGTCTGGCTGGTACGGTCACGGCGTGTTGACACTTTCAGCGAAGTTGCCGACCTGCATGTAAGTACTCTCGCCAGTACAAATCCGGTCGATGTTATTTCTACGGATCGGCACACGGTCAAGCCGTGGTTTCAGGGCCGGATTCCATTCAGCTTCAATCTTCCGGAACTGGCGGGCACAGAATTCACGCTGCTGGGCGGACGCGTCGTCTATCTGCACCAGCAGCCGGGAGCACAGCTTATCTTTACGGTCAGACAGCACAAGATATCTGTGCTGATCTATCGAGAGTCTGCAGGGCTTGCGGGAGATCTGACCGACGGTAATGTCGAAAGACGCCATGCCTTCAATGTCGCCGCATGGAAGACACAAGATCTACGTTTTATAGTCATTGGCGACGTGGATGTAGATGAGATTCGCAAGCTCACTCAGCTGATCCAGATTGCCAACAAGTGAGATGAGCTGCGTGCAATAGGAAAGCCCATCCTTGACTCATCATGTCGGCAAAGGATGGGCTCTCTGATGTTATTCGAAGATTGCTCTTAAATCTCTAGCACCGTCTGCGGGATTCTCAAATGCAGTTGCCACAGTTACAGATTCCCAACGCTTGTACTCTTCGAGTTCCGCGTCGAACTTCTGGCGGATTAGGTGGAGAGCATCGGCGCCGAGTGCGAGGCGCAGCGGAGGCTCCTCTACTTCTACCACTTTGATCATGGCTTGCGCGGCACGAGCGGGATCTCCATAAACACCGCCTTCAAAGGCTTTGAGCAGCGCTTCGTAGAGAGGCTCATAGGCTGCAATCTGTTCCGCGCGAGCTAATGAGCGGGTAGCGAAATCCGTCTTGAAAGCGCCTGGCTCGACGATGGTGACTTTGATGCCGAATGGCGCCACTTCCTTGGCCAATGACTCAGAGATACCTTCGATTGCATACTTCGTGCCGTGATACATGCCAAAGGTGGGGAAGCTGACCTGGCCGCCAACGGATGTGATGTTGAGAATGTGGCCAGATTTCTGCTCACGAAGAAGCGGGAGCAAAGCGCGAGTGACGTTGAGCAGTCCGAAGAGATTGGTTTCAAACTGCTGGCGGATCTGCGCGTCGCTGACTTCTTCCACTGCTCCGAGAAGTCCATACCCTGCGTTGTTGACCAGCACATCGATGCGGCCGAATGCGTCGATCGCAGCCTGCACAGAAGCCTTCACTTGCGCGAGATCGGTCACATCCAGACGCACGGCGCGCGCGTGATCGGGATACTGTTGCTCCAGATCGGCAACGGTTTCTTTTTTGCGAGCAGTGGCAACGACGCGGTCACCGTTGGCCAGTACTGCTTCTGCGAGTTTGCGGCCTAAACCGGTGGACGCTCCGGTGATCAGCCAAACGCGTGATTTCTTAGTGCTCATGATTTCTGATTCCTCTTCTGCTAAAGGTTGTCCCTGGAAATCTGCCGGTCATCGATTCGTCGATCTGGCAGAATGCTGTGAAGCTGATTAATAGATCGAACGCTCATTCTATAAGGTTCAAAAATATTTCGTCATTGCGCTGCCGCAATGGCTTCGCTTCCGCTGCCATTCTCTTTGACGACTGTGCGCTCGCTCCCAGGCGACTACCGCAGCGCTAGGATCGGTCGGATTCGATGAGTGGGCCGACTTCTTCGCCTTCGGGGGTGAGCTCGAGGTTGCGGACGGGATGGAGATGGCCGATTTCGTCGTACTTGCTGCAGTTGGAGGAGGCGATCTGGAGGCCGTAGAGCAGAAGGCTGGCGCGTTTGGCGTCGATCTGATTGGCGGCGAGGGCGCGCAGGACTTCGGTGAGAACCATCTGGACGGCGGTGCGGTCTTCGAGCATGGGCAGGGTGAGGGTCGAGGCTGCGGGGGCGGGCGCGGTGGCTCCGTTGGCTACGGCTTCGGCAGGCGTGACGGCGAAGAGGTTGCGGCGGGACTGAAGATGGAAGTAGCAGAAGCGGTGTCCGCGGATGGCGATGGCGGCGCACTTTTTCCCGCTGGGACGAACGTGCTGGCACTCGTAGAATTCGGATTTCTGTCTGGCAGGCATGGGCATCCTCCCCCTCCCCGGGTAGGGTGGGCTGGTTTTTGTTTGTTTTCAATGGTTTACGAGGGAATCATCCCTCGCTATGCTGCTGATTCTGCTCGGGTTAGGCGGATTCTACTGTTTTCAACACTTTACGGGAGGGTCCTTTCCAGGGCTCAGGGTGCAGGGCACAGGGCTCAGAAATGAAAAACGCCCGCGCAAGCGGGCGTTTCTTTGATTTCTTCTCTCTATTTCCATTTTAGCAGGTTGAGCGAAATAGACTGCCAAATTTGTTGAGCCTTTAAGTATCTTATTTTAAGCGAGTTTAGCTTCTCGAAAGTGAGCTGCGAGGCTTGACAGGTCCTTTTGTGATTTGAATGCTGGCTCAGAAGTCGATGGGATCCTTATTGGGTACCCTTGCCTACGAGTTTCCCTCCTCGACTCTCTTTATTCTGGGGCATTTTCGAAAGGTCGTGCGTGGCGCATCAGCGTGTGGTATTCCTTTTGCGAAACAAATGTATAACTATCAAATTGCAATATTCGAAAATGGAAATGTGACCCAGGCAGGCGCTCTAAGAACCGCGTTAGATGGCCGCTTGTCAGATTTGGGCGTTGACTCCGCCGCCGTTAAATATTTTGACGAAGAAACTGTCGCTAGCCGTGATCCGCGAGCGGCGTTTGTAGCAGTTTATTTTGCAGGGATAGGGTCACACAAATTAACGAACACGCTAAATGAGTTGGTTCGTGACTCACTCTTGGTTCTTCCATTGGTGCCGAGTCTTAAAGACTACGCATCTTTAGTACCTCACGAACTGAGAGGCATCAACGGACTACTTTGGGATGGGTCCGATCAAGCACGAGAAGCGTCGGTTTCAGTACTCCTAGAAGGACTTTCGTTATTAAGAAAGACACGCCGGGTGTTCATCAGCTACCTGAGAAAGGAGACTAGTGGTTTTAACGAAATAGACTGCCAAGTTTGCCTGGACCATAAGCTGTTTATTTTCTGCGAGTTAAGTCGACAAGAGCAGAGAAGAGGGCTTGACAGAACGAGAAGATCCCTCAGTTCGCCGGATGGCACTTTTTGAACCGAAATCGCGCGATGGGTTGTCTTATCGAAGGAGCAATTGTTGAGTAATGATTCGTATCATCGCGTCCCTCTGTACCTTTTTTTGTGTCTTCGTGTTGGGTGCAGCGGCCGCCCAGGAGATCTCTGCGCCTGAGCCCCAGACAGGTACGATCATTGGCACGGTAACCGATGTACGAGACGACATTGTTCCCAACGCCACGGTTGTTCTCCAAGGTCCGGGTACGAGCGATCAGCGCTCGGTCATGGCAAATGACGACGGATTCTTCCAACTTACGAATGTGAGACCGGGAGTTGCATACCATGTGATGGTTAGCAACACAGGGTTCGCCAATTGGGCCTCGCCTGAGATCACCCTTACCCCCGGCCAGTACATGGAGTTGACGAGCGTCAAACTGAAGATCGCAGTGTCGGTGATGACGGTGGCAGTGGTTCCCGACTCCAAAGAGATTGCGACACAGCAGGTCGAGGTTGAGGAGAAGCAACGCGTGCTGGGATTCATCCCCAACTTCTATGTTGTGTATGACAAGAATGCGGTACCGCTCACCTCGAAGCTGAAATTTCAGCTCGCACTGCATACGATGACTGACCCCGTTACCATTGCGGGCAACGTTTTCATCGCCGCCATCGATCAGGCGGCGGACACTCCCAGCTACCAGCAGGGCTGGAAGGGTTACGGCCAGCGCTTTGGGGCCAACTATGCGAATGGCGTGACAGACATCATGATCGGCGGGGCGATTCTGCCCTCGATTCTGCATCAGGACCCGCGCTACTTCTACCAGGGCACGGGCACAAACAGGTCGCGCACCATCCACGCGATCTCCTCCTCATTCATCTGCAAGGGCGATAACGGGCGCTGGCAGCCGAACTTTTCCAGCCTGGGAGGATACCTGGCCTCGGGAGCCATCTCCGAAACCTATTATCCAGAGAAGGACCGTGGCCCGGGACTGGTGTTTGGGACCTTTGGCATCGATGTTGCAGCCAACATGGCCAATGGGATCATCCAGGAGTTTATTTTGCGTAGGTTCACGCCTTCCGCGAAGAATGGGAATTAAGGTGCGTTCTGCATCCTACCCGCATCTCAAAATCGAGATGTGGGGCACCCCGGCGTAAATATATTCCTGAAGCCGGCCCTTGTTCCTCTGACCTAAATTCTTGACCGGCGAATGCCGGTCGTTGCCTTGCAACGATTCGCACGAACTTTGTTCGTGCGGGTCCTTCGACTTCGCTGCGCTTCGCTCAGTATGACGTCGGTCGAGATACCCCACACAGTTTCCCTTCATGACATTGGCGTGATGGGAGGGTTGGTCGGCGATTCGTTCAGGAAGCTTTTGCCCCAGTCTTTGCTCAGGTCTTGCTATCCCAGGTTTTGCTGGTCGATGAGGGCTAGTTTCTTGGCTCGTCTCCAGCCTTTTATTTGTTTTTCTCTCGCGATGGCGGATGCGGCGGTCCCGTAGCGCTCGAACCAGACTAAATGGTGGCAGCGGTATTCCTTGGTGAATCCGTCGTGCTGGTTTTGTTTGTGCTGTTGTACTCGGAGTTCCAGGTTGCTGGTGATGCCTATGTAGATGACCCTTGTCCGGCTGGACATGATGTAGGTGTAGTAGGTCCTTGCTGGCATTTGTGGTTTAGCTTAGTGCGGTTTGTTCGTGCTGTCTTGATGGCTTTGGTAACTGCTGGCGGAGTTTTAAAAGCTGAAGGCGGGCCGAGCCCTGCTCGGCTTCGCACGAACTTTGTTCGCGCGGGTCCTTCGACTTCGCTGCGCTCCGCTCAGGATGACGGCGCTTGGGGTGGAAATGAAAAAGCCCCAGTAGCTTGACGGGGGAGATGCCGGTCTTACGAGACCGGCTTGCTTTTGGGTTCAGCTTCGACTTTCGCTTTTCGCTGAGCGGACAGTCCACGGAACCATGCGGCTCAGGATACCGTCGCGCAGGATCAGCGTGTGGAATAGCACGGCGCCGAAATGGGCGAGAAAGGCCAGGAACAGGAGATAGGCAAGTATCGTGTGGGTCTCGCGCAGAGTGGCGTACAGCTCCGGCTTCGCTGGGAGAATGGGAGGCAGATTCACTGTTCCGAACATTACGATCGGGAAGTGGCCCGCCGACAACATGGCCCAGCCTACCAGGGGCAGAGCGATAAACAAGGCATAGAGCGCAAACTCGGACAGCTTGACCACCAGGCGCTCCGGTTGCGACATACTCGGCGGTAACGCCGGTGCCTTGGTCAACAAGCGGGTGATGAGCCGGATCGCCGCCAGAATCAGAATCAGAATGCCCAGCGGCCGGTGGACCGACAGAAGCCAGTGGTAGTCCCCAAGGTGGGCCACCATGGATACACCGATGAAGAGCATAGTGATAAGCAACGCGGCCATCAGCCAATGCAGGATGCGGGAAAGCAGCGCGAATTGCATGGGATTCTTTGTGGTGGACATAGCTATTTGCCAACCTCCTCAGTCGAAATAGCGCTGGGACTCTTCTGCTCGCCTTCGCGCCGTCTGAAGGACTGCGAATACGCCGCCGAGCGCGCGTTCAGCAGCGGGTCGTCTGACGGCGATATCCCGGCAGGCAGCACCAGCGGATCGAAAGTGATGTCGCGAATTGGACTGGTGTCCTCACTCTCAATGGTGTCGATGGTGATGGTTCCTACGTCGATCTGTTTCCTGTCCTCAGGCCAGGAGGACGCCGCTTCTGCGGTCGGGTCTCCGGGCTGGCCGACGATGAGGATCAGATGCCAGTGCAAGGGCTGGGAATGAATCTGCGTGATCAGTGCGTCGAACAGATAGTTCTTGTCTGTTGTGGCAGCATTGCCTGCCTCGGAGGTTTGATCCGGCTTTATCCACCAGCGAACCGGCGTTGACTCGCCGTTGGCATTGACGAAACGAAAGGCGTTCAGGCCATAGTATGGGCTGTCCGCAAAGCCGGAGGTAAAGGGATGACTGCCGAGTACCTTCAGCGCCGCCGCGGTCTCCGGGTGCTTGGCCACAAAGGCACCGACGGCTGCGGAATCCACTTTCCCCGTGTGCGGATCAGGCGAAGTCAACACTAGAAATTCGTGGAAGTCCTGTGGCGTATTGACGGGAAAAACAGGGATGTTGATCATGCCGGTGCGCCACTCTTCCCCGTCAGGCTGCTTGAAGAGAATCGCCAGGCTGCGAACGGTTTTCGGCGAGTCGTCCGCATTCGGCTGTCCGCCAGCGAGCGCAAAGCGTCCCAGGATGGGCACGCGGCCGGGAAGGAAGACCTGGGCCTTTGAAATGGATTGCCCCTGTCCGTTGCTCTCGAAATAGCCGGTAACACAGACCCCTTTGGCGTGATTCCGACGAAATCCCGGATGTGCTCCGTTCAGACGCTCAAAGGTGTTGACCAGCGCTGCAGGGGTAAGTGCGTGCGGGGTGAGCCAGCCACCCGCATACAGAAAGAGAACCACAATCACGACGAGGAGCGCACCGATGGCCGCGAGCCGAACGAGTAAAGCTGTGCCTCGCACGGGAGCCGGCGCCGGTTCAGAAACCAGATTCGATTCATTCTCTGCCATATCTTCTCCTTGATCTGCCCTAGGAGTACCGACGGCTAGTGATTCAATTCCGCCGGGTGTATTTCTGTGCCCGAGGCATGAATGGACAGTAGAGCACAGAAGCGGGTCTTGCAGACTGTGTTTCCAAATTTGATCATGAGATGAGGGAGCCGTCAGGATTTATTCATCCTTTTTGTGATCCGTGTTCAGGTTCTTCCGATCGAGATTGAATGGACTTGAAACAGAGCGCGATTCACATCTCGCGATTCTAGCTGGGACGTGCTGGCAGGCGTGGGTATCCTCCCCCTCCCCGATGGGGTGGGCTGGCTTTTGTTTGTTTTCAAGGGTGTCCGACTGGACAGGATGTAGGTGTAGTAGGTTGGGGCTGGCATCCTGCTTTTAAGTTAGTTGGGTTGTTCGTGCTTGTCTTAATGGCTTTGGTAACTCGGGAGAGCTTTAAAAGATAAAGACGGGGCCGAGCCTTGCTCGGCTTCGCACGAACTTGTTCGTGTGGGTCCTTCGCTGCGCTCAGGATGACGGCGGTGGGAAGAGACTGGCACTCGTGCCGCTCGACGCATCGTTGAGATCCTTCGCTCCGCTCAGGCTGACGGCATTTGTGGGAAGGAAATGAAAAAGCCTCAGTAAAAACTGAGGCTTTTTCGTTTGCCCCGGAGCCTGCCCTGAGCGAAGTCGAAGGGGCTAGTCCGCCGCTCCTTCGGCTTCGCTCAGGACAGGCTCGGCTTGGGTTTATTTCTAGCTGCAACCGCTGGTGCTGTATTTAGTTTAAAAATCATCTATTGCACTATCAGCGTTAGAACCTGGGAGGTGCTCACCGTCCCTGCAGTTGCGGTGACGGTGAGCTTGTAAGTTCCGGCTGGCGTGTTAGCTGTATTGGTGGTGGGCGGCTTTGTGTCGCTGCTTCCTCCGCCACATGCTGTGATGGTGAGAGAAACGAAGATGCCCACCGTGCATACCATCAGAAGAGCCCAGAATCGCTTTCTCCTGAAGAGAAACAATGATCCGATTAAGAGAGACGCGACACCGGTACCGGCCATGAACACGTTCACGACGCTGTCGAGATGGGCTGTCGTGCTGGATTGGGTGGTCACCTTTACAGCAAAGGGCTGGGAGGCGCCGGGAGTAAGAACCAGCGTAGTCGGACTGACCGAGCAGGTTGCATTTTGCGGTGCGCCAGAACAGGCTAACGTCACGTTACCGCTGAAGGCGGCGCTGCCTGTCAGAGTCAGATTGAATGTGGCGGGCTGGCCGCTGGGCACCGTGCTGGTGACGGAGCCTCCGTTACCAGTGCCAATGCTGACCGAGGGAGCTGTGCCTGTTCCAGTAAGCGGAATTGCTTGCGGGCTGGCAGCAGCGTTATCGACAATCGATAAGGTTCCAGATTCGGACCCTACAGTTGACGGAGTGAATACGACCGCAATCTGACAGCTGGCGCTGGCGGCGAGCGTCGTCCCGCAGTTATTCGTCTGGGAGAAGTCGCCGGAGGAGGTAATGCTGGTTATAGTGAGGCTTTCATTGCCGCTGTTCGTGAGCGTGGCCTGCGTAGGAGCGCTCGTGCTGCCCTGGTTCTGGCTGCCAAAATCCAGACTAGCAGGCGAAAGCGATACGGCCGATGCCTGGCCGGTTCCTGTGAGTGTGATGGTTTGAGGACTGTTCGCGGCGTTGCCGGTGACGGTGAGCACAGCAGACCGATTCCCGGCGACCGAGGGGCGAAAGCTGATATTGACATTGCAGGTGCTGCCTGCATTGATTGTGGCGCACTGACCGGAGGCGACGCTGAAATCAGCGGCATTCGTTCCGCTGATGGCCAATCCTGAGATGGTCAGGTCCTGGCTGCCCGTATCTGAAATAGAGAGCGGCAAGGTGCTGCTGGTTCCACTTGGCACACCGCCAAAACTCAGGCTGTTGGCGACGCCTATGGCTGGCGGCGTATATGCCGTCCCGGTGAGCGGAATGGAACTGGTCTTTGATACGCCCGGTATGGAGACGGTCAGACTTCCCGTTTGCGCTCCTGCTGATGTGGGATTGAAGACAACAGACACCGGACAGCCATAATTTCCGGGCATCGGATTCGGACATTTGTTGTCGAAAGTGAATGGGCCATCAATGGAAAGGGTATAGCTTAGAATCTTTGACGAGTATGGATTACCAAGGTCCACGATCTGGGCAGGGCTGGAGATTCCAGCACGATTATTGGCGCCGAAATCAAGCGAGCCTGGAGACAACTGAAGAGGGTACACGCTGTTACCGAGGAGAGTAATTGCCTGCGCGTTCGTCTGGCCTCCAAAATTGATGGTCATCATTCCGTTGCGAGTTCCGAGATCCTGCGGCTGGAACATGACGTGTACGGTGCAGGAAGCACCCGCGGGCACAGAGCCCGAACAATCGTCCGTTTCCGAGTAGTCGGGGAGAGAAAAAGTGATGTTCGATATGGGAACGCTTACGGAAGAGATATTCGTCAGCTGTTCATCGAGCGAGTATCCAGACCCAAATACGGCCTGAGGCCATTCGAGCTGAAGGGGAGAAACGCTGATGGCCGAGTTTATTTGACCAGTGCCGGAAAGCTGTAGCGAGGCTGAGGCTCCGCCACTGATTTGGAGCGTGGCTGAGCGGTCGCCGTCGATCACCGGGGTGAAGAGAACGGCAACGATACAACTCTGCTGCGGTGCAAGGCTGGCCGTACAGGTGTTGCCAGCCAGGGTGAATTCGCTGGCACCGCTCAGGGACACGGAGGGAGCAGAGGTCTGGGCATCGCTTACATTTGTAACCGTGACTGTACGGTAAAAAGAAGGATTTCCGACAGTCTGCGTGCCAAAGGAGATGCCACTCGGTTCTGAAACCAAGAGGGGCGTAGGGCTGGTCAGATATTGGGAGGGAACGTAGTAGTAATACTGCGGTCCGTTGTCGTATACGAGTGAAACAGAATTCCCACCTGTGCCATTCTTCGGGTTCCAGACGACTTGAACCGTGCAATAGCTACCCGGAGCGAGAGTTGTGGTGCAATCGTGTGTCTGTAAAAGCTCACCCGTAGCTGCAATCGATTGCAAAGTTAGATTTGCAACGCCCACATTCCATATGCGGAAGGGATGTTGGACGCTGGAAGTCCCTGTTTGCTGTGGCAGGAAGTACAGCTGCGATAAATCGACCCATGGAAAGTCCGATGCCGGGCTTCCTACTGCGTGCGGATCAAGATAGGGTGTAAATGTCTGCACGGCAGGGGATGCGTCGCTTGTGATGGTGACCGAGCCCTGAGCCAGATTGCCATTCGCATCCGTAAGCGTGAGGACACAGCTTGTGCCAGCCGGAATGGTACTGCCGCAGTTTCCGTGCGCTTTAGCGAGGCCACCCGTGAAGGTGATGCTGCTGATATGCAGGTCTGCCGAGCCAACATTGTGGAGCGGCAAGAATGGAAGGAGGTATCCGAGACTTATCTGCGGTTTCGGGTCCGGGGAAATCTTTGCAAAGAATGCCGCGTACGTGGTAGCGCAGGTATTTCCCTGGTTGGCCTGCGTCGCATAAGCATTTGCTCCGACAACGATCGGGTCCGGACCGGAGCACCCTCCCGTCAAAGTAAGACTGTTGGTTCCGCCGGGACTACCTGCCAGGTAGATATTTCCCGATGGATCGAGGGCCATTGCCGATGGGAACTGGGTGGTGGCGTGGCCGCCAAAGGCGCTTGTCTCAACAGGATTTCCAGTTTTATCCAATTCCAGAAAAGTTCCGCCGGTCACGACATCGGAGACAATCGCGTTTTTTGCCTGAATCGGCTCAGCTCCTGTTGACCCGGCCGCGTAGAGGTTGCCCGCGGAATCGACAGCCATGGCGTTCATAAATCCATCGCCAAGGTAGGTGGAATACACGAGCGAAGTCAGCGATGGGTTGAGTGCCATGGCAAACATCTGCGTGCTACCGTCATAGCCAAGTGGATGGCGATTGACATTGATTGTGTACGGGAATCCTCTGGATGCGGTATCCCCAGCCAGGTACACGGTGCCGTCCGAGCCAACAACGATGCCAGAAAGGGTTTCGGGGGTATTACTGATACTAATATCGCCGCCAAGCCAGGATCCAAAGAGCAATGTCTTCCCGTCGCTTGTGAACTTGTTTAGAAAGAATCCGCCGATTTGAGACTGAAGCTCTCCCTTGAGAGGAATCGAGGTCTGCCCTGGGAGAGCCGTCAAGCCCGCGACGTAGATATTTCCATCCTTATCCAGCGCGATTCCACTAGCGCTGTTGCCACTGCCCAGATAGCTCGCAAAGACATAGCCCGTACCATTCGGGTTCAACTCCGCGTAGAAAGCGGCGCCCCCCTGAGAATCAGGCTGAAAGGCGTTTACTACTTGAAGAGAATTGTCCTGGGTTGAGCCGGAGATGAAAGCATTTCCGTTAGCATTGACTACTATTGCCCGTGGCGTAACCAGACCGGATGCAAGCAGCGTCGAATACACCATTGCACCCGAGGGGTCGAGCTTAGTAATAAATCCTGCATTACAGGAACTGCTGCACGTGCCAAGATTCTGCGAGGTAACAGGGAAATCAGCTGCGCCTGCTGTGCCGACAATATAGGCGTTGCTGTTTCCATCCATGGCCACTGCTCTTGCTGTGCTGAAACCACTGGCAGGCAAATAAGTGGAATAGAGAATATTTTCGCCGGTTGGATCCAGTTTCGTGACAAAGACCTGCTCAGTGCCACTCGTCGAAGCGGGCTTTCCGTTTACAACCGGGTAATTTGTGGCGAAAGTACTGCCGGTCATGATGAGATCGCCGTTTGCATCCGTGGCGATTGCGGCTACCTGGATGCCGTTGTTCGTACTCATCGTGTTTGCATACGTCACCACTGGATCGATGATGAGTTTTCGGGTGCGGTCATACGATCCCAGCGCAAAACCAACTTTCGACGGAGCGAGCAGGCGGTAGCTCACCTGCACCGCACGCGTTTCTGTGCCGTTGTGCTGGAAGGCACTTGGTGCGAGCAGCCGGAGAGTATGGCCTCCCGATGTAAGCAACAGGCTTCCATCTTGTTGCGGCTCTACCGTGGTCGCGCCGTCAAGTTCAACTTGCAGGCGGTCGGGATCCGCTCCGGGACTGAGTTCAAAATCATATTCAAGCCGGCTGCTGCTACCGTGGAAAACGAGATCGGTTCCCGGATACATATCTTGATAGCGTATCTGGCGGTAAAGGGGAACGTGGGCGATCCATGCGGCGCTGTTCTGCCCTCTGTAATAGTTGACTACGCCACCTGCGGGAGACTCTTCGCGAATCTGAGCAGGCTTCGCACCAGGGAAATACAACTCCAAAGCGTGCCCCTGTGTCTTGGATGCCTGCACGATTCGCAGACGATCCGCCATCAACTGGGCTTCTCCGTCCACGGTCCGAGTCATGTAGCGAACCTCCGGTGCTGCCTGTCCGCGGTTCGGTTCAAATTCCACCGGCAGTCCATGTTCCATTGGTTGAGGCTGAGCATGGGAAATCGTCGCGGCGAGCAACTGCGGAGAAAGAAAAGTAGCCAAGGCGAGAAAAAGCATGCTCCGCTTTGCGGATGCATATACAGACTGCATGAAGCCTCCAAAAAAATCAGCCCTGCCAGACACACGCCGGCAGATCTTCACAGACACTGCATGATGAAAGTTATGAATAGAGCGATGTCGTTTGTCGTGGGGGATTTTTAACTGAACCGCTGATACTGTAAATGAAATTCCATTATGCCCGCAAATGAAGAAAGAGGCTAATTTGTACGATGGCGAGACTTTCGTAACCATCATGGATGCACATGAAAGCCACCTCCGTAACACTTTCGAAACAATTCCCTCCAAAACTGTTTTGATTGCATCGCCGAAATGCTCGGCAACTCATTATTTGCTGGTCTGAATCAACGCCGCTCGATTAATTTAGGTGAGTCGCACCCCTTTTGGAGACCCTTGGTGAACGCTGCACGACTTGTACGTTTTTTTCTTTCTGCCTTTGTTCTTTTGATCGGTATTCCCTCAACGATTGCGCTTGGCGCATCGCGTCACAACCTATCTCTACCGCTGGTCTTCGAGGAGAATCGCGGACAGGCACCGCAGGAGTATCGATACTTGTCGCATCACGACGGCATGGAGACGATGTTTCTTCGCGAAGGAGTGGATTTCCTCCTACCCGAAGCAAACAAGGGCCATCAGCAGCTCGGAATGCGATTTATCGGATCAGGCGATGGCTCCCGAATCGTTGCTTCGAACCCGCTGAAGGGCCACAGCAACTATTTGCTGGGAGCAGATTCTTCGCGTTGGATTCAAGGTGTTTCAAATTACGAGCGAATCGAATACAAAGCCATCTATCCTGGAATCGACTTGGCGTTTTACGGAAATGGCAGCACGCTGGAGCATGATTTTCAGGTTGCGGCCGGCGCTGACCCATCTTCGATCACATTCCGGTTAAATGGAGCGGAGCACACCGACATTTCTCATGAGGGTGATCTCGAGATTCATGTGGGCAGCGAAACCCTCGTTCTAAAAAAGCCTGTCGCCTATCAGGCATCCGCGGACCGGCGTGAACCGGTAGATGCAGCGTTTGTGCAAGCAAAAGATGGCTCTGTGCGTTTCCGTCTCGGCGTATACGATACGACACGTCCTCTGGTTATCGATCCGATCTTCACCTTTTCGACGTACCTCGACGGTACTCAGGCAGATAATGTAACCGGGGTTGCTACAGATTCGAGCGGCAACATCTATGTCACCGGTTTCACCACATCTACAGATTTCCCTACGCAAAATGCGGTACAGGCCCAAGAGAATGGAGCCGACGATACATTCATAGCCAAGCTCGATCCCACCGGTCATACATTGATCTACTCCACATATCTTGGCGGTTCAGATGAAGACTTCGGAGGAAGTATTGCGGTCGACTCCAATGGAAACGCCATTGTGGGTGGCGTTTCCAGTTCCACCGACTTCCCTCATGCAGGCTCGGTTCCCTCGTCTTCATATCAGACGACATATGGCTGCTACTTTGTGGCATCGCTGAAACCGGATGGTTCTGCATTTAATTATGTGGGAAAGATTGGCGGTGGACAGGGCTCCTCTTACGCTAACGGCAATAATGGGAGATTGGCAGTCGACGCATCCGGCAATGCCTACCTTACCGGAGTCACGGACGTTCCTAATTTTCAGATCACACCAGGCACTCTTACCTCAACTATCCCCGGCTATCCTGACACTTCCACATTCGTCCTCAAAGTGGACCCCACAGGCAAGTTACTTTATTCGACAGTGATACCTGGAAATGCCGCACAAGATCCTCTTTCCGTATACGTGAATTGGTTTCTACCCACAGGGATTGCGGTTGATTCGTCCGGACAGGTAGTGGTCGCGGGCACTGGGGGACAGGGACTGCCGACAACACAAGGAGTAGTTTCCTCCAGTTTTCCCAATACCATCGCTAATGTGGAAAGCCCAACCGCTGGATACATTCTGCAATTAAATGCCGCGGCTTCAGCGATCAACTACGGCACATATATACCAGGGACCGACATCTTGGGCGGCATGGCGATTGACAGCAATGGAAATATTTACGTCGCGGGCGACACCAGTGAGACGACATTACCGACGAGTGCGAATGCCTATCAGAAAGCTCCAGTCAAAGATAGCGACGGCGGAGTTTTTACGGGCTATATCCTCAAGCTGAATAGTCAGGCGACCTCGGTTCTGGCAGCCACATATCTTGATGGCACTATTTCGTCAGCAAATGGCGGTACATCACTTTCAGGAATCGCGCTGGATAGCCATTCCAACGTATTCGTTGGAGGAGGCACCGGTTCCACGGATTTCCCCCTGCAGAACCCCTTTATTTCCCAATGGAACTATTCCCAGACTGCTTCGGATATGGTGCTCGCTGAGATGAGTCCCGATCTGAGTTCTCTCATGTTCGGCAGTTTCCTCAGTTCGACTGACGGTACGTTTCCCGGCTCAACCTTCGCTGCAATCACAATCGATCCAAGTGACAATCTCGTGACGGTAGGCACTACATACGCAAAGGACTTTCCAACGACAACGGGTAGTTTTCAGGCGCAGCCACCGCCTCCAGCCAATCCACTTACCGGATACGTTCACACCTTTATCTCGAAGATCAACATGGCGACTGCGGCACCTTCATTCTGCCCCAGCGAATGGAGTGCAAACTTCGGACGGACTACAGCTGGAAGCTCTTCCACTCAGACTGTAACCATCACGAACTGTGGCAACGCGCCGCTTGACTTCACTTCGATCACATCCTCAGTCTCAACCATCACGGCGGCGCAAAGCTGTGGGTCGATTGCTCCCGGTGCATCCTGCCCGGTTACCCTATCCTTTGCCCCTGTCGACGACAGTACTTCATCCGGAACGATCACTTTCAGCGACAACGCTGCGATTTCCCCTCAGGTGATTCAGGTATCCGGCCAAGGAGTAGCACCCGATCTGGAGCCGGCGTCGAATCCATTCGACTTCCGACATCTCCTGGTGGGTACGCAGGGGCCAGCAACTGGACTTTTCCTCAGCAACAATGGAAACGCGCCTCTCGTCATTAGCCATATCGCGATCAGCGGCAGCGGCTTCTCCATTGCGCAAAATAGCTGCACAGGAACCTGGCCGGCCGGAGCTCCGTGTGTTGTTCAACTGGTTTTTTATCCCCAGGCAGCGGGTACATTATCTGGATCGCTCACCATCACTTCCAATGATCCGGTGCATCCGCAGCTTGTCGTGGCGCTGACCGGAACTGGTGATAGTGCATATGGTGTTCCTGCAATCAGCATGGTCGGAACGGGAGCAATCCCCCAGCCGACCCTGCAGATCAATAACGGGCCGGCTACATTGCAGGTCACAGGAAGCAACTTTTACCCATCGTCGATTGTGAAGCTGAATGGGGTGTCCCAGCAGACTACATTTGCAGGCAATAGCTCACTGCAGGTCACGATTGCTGCCTCGTCACTTACTGCTATCGGTGAAGTGCCACTCACAGTGGTAAATCCTGCTCCAGGAGGTGGTGAAAGCGCCCCCTCAACGCTGACGCTCTATCAAACGCTGAAGATCAGTCCGTCGTCTGTCGTTTCTGTCCCCGGCTCTAATCTCTTATATGTAGCAATTCCTGCTTCGGCCGTTCCCAATGCAAACACTATCTTGCCCATCGACCCGACGACCGGCACGCCAGGCACACCGATTCCTGTTGGCAATGATCCGCGGTTGCTAGCGCCTTCGGATGATGGCAAATATCTCTACGTAGCCTTGTTTGCCGATCAGACGGTGCAGCGCATCAATCTGCAGACACAAGCGGTCGAGCGTACATTCCCATTTTCACCGAATCCTTTCTGCCAAGGCTGCGCGATTCTTCCCGCCACAGATCTACATGCAGTTCCCGGATCGCCGCAGGAAGTCGTGCTTGCACAAGGATCGATGATCTCGCTGTATAACGACAGCGGCCTGGTGAACTACACTCCCACTACTTATACCGAGCAAATTCCAGCCATTACCAGTTTTGCCTTCGCTGGTGATCCGCCGACGATCTATGCGCTGCCTTTTGCAAGCTCCTTCTTTTCCATCATTAACCTGAGCAACTCCGGACTCAGCTATTCGCGAAATACAGGCACGAACCCGGGAGGAAGTATCATGCCCGGCAGCCAGGTGATTTCCGATGGAACGCTGCTCTATACCAGTGCTGGACAGGTGTGGGATCCCTCCAAGCAAACACAAGTAGGAACGTTCTCTGTTACAACCTACAACGCAACAAGTTATCCGAACTTATATAGCGTGATCCTGGACACAACGCTTGGCGAAATCTACGGGATCGGCGATCAGAGTTACGGCAACGATTCATCTGCCCTGACAATCTCTGCCTTTGGGCAAAAAACACTAAGTGTTACAGGGACTCTCGCATTCCCGCAGGTGAATGATCCCACTGTAAGCAATCTCGTTCGGTGGGGATCGAATGGGTTTGGGTTCATCGCTGCAGGAGCCAACCTCTCGGATCAGGAGCTCTACCTGACACGGAGTAGTGTTCTCGCTCCAACTCAACTCAATCCTGCCCCTACGCTCAGTACCATATCGCCTGCTTCCGCACTGGCTGGCAGCAGCGCACTTACTCTAACGCTGACCGGAACTAACTTCGTTTCAACTTCGACTGTGTCATGGAATGGCTCTGCACTGCAGACGACATATATCAGCGGCACTCAGCTCTCTGCGATGGTTCCGGATTCCGATATCGTGCAAAGCGGAACTGCATCTGTCACGGTTACAAATCCTGCGCCCGGCGGCGGGACCTCGTCTGCGCTGGTCTTCACTATCATCCCTGCAGTACCGAGCTTCGGGCTGTCAACGTCATCCATCAGTTTTGGTGACACAGCCCTGGGCTCTTCGAGTTCCGCGCAGCCTATCACCATAACCAATGCCGGCAATGCCGCACTGAGTGTTGCCAGCATTGCCGCCAGCGGAGACTTTTCACAAACGAATAACTGTGGAACAACTCTGGCGATCAACGCCACCTGCCAGGTCGCAGTTACTTTCACACCCACGGCCACCGGACAACGAACCGGTACACTCACCATCACCGACAATGCGAGCGGCAGCCCGCAAGGCGTTTCTCTCACGGGTAACGGCACCGAACAGGCAACCATCAGTCCCGGGAGTGGGGGCTCGACAACTGCCACCGTATCCAGTGGAATGCCCGCGACCTACAATCTGACGCTGTCCGGTGGCACCGGTCTCAACGGAACTGTCTCACTTGCTTGCACAGGTGCTCCGCAGAATGCGAGTTGCTCCATCGCTCCAGCCACTCTGACGCTGCCTGCGGGAGGCTCGGCAAACTTCACGGTAACGGTGTCAACCACTGCCACTCAAGCTGCCTATCTACCGCAGCGTTCCAATATCATGATGGCAGGCCTGGGGCTGCTCTCTTTTGGCAGCGTACCGGTGCTCCTGCTGCTCCGCAGACAACTACGCATATCCACAAAGACGCTGTGCGCAGTATGTGCCTTCACCATGCTTGCCGTGGTTACCGGTTGCGGAGGCGGAAGTCACATGGGAGGGTCGCAACCTACAAACCCGGCAGTTACGCCACCTGGAACGTACACACTTACAGTGACAGCCTCTGCTGGCAGCGCGACTGTTGCCCAGAAACTGACTCTCGTTGTGCAGTAAAACAGGCGGAAGTCGAAGGGCTCGCTGGACTTTTGAGATACATAACCGAGGTCATATCATTCTGATTCACTATCGGTTGTAGCTCGGAACAGGACCGCGAAACTCCTGCCAAACGTGATCGCATTCGGAGACCACGGTTTCCGGCAGCGGGCCCTCGGCGCAGACATCCAGATTTTGCCTAAGCTGCGCAGTAGAAGAAGCCCCCAAAATGACGACGTCTGAAGCGGTATGGTGCAGAAGCCACGCGAAGGCCAAGCCGATCAACGAGCGGCCAGCGCTGTTCGCGATTTCCTTGAGCCGGTCGACGGCGTGAAAGGTGCGTGTGTTCCAGTATCGATCCTGATACATTCGATTCTTATCGAATCTTCCGCCTTCTGGAATCCGCGATTCCGTGTGCTTGCCCGTCAGCAGTCCTCCAGCCAGAGGATTGTAGGCGAGTGTGCTGACACCGTATGTCTTTGCCATCGGCAGGAACTCCTGCTCGAGGCCCCGCGCCAACAGGTTATACATGGGCTGCGAAATATAAGCCGGCGTATAGTTCTTCTCGCGGGCAAGATCGAGCATCTGCACCACTTGCCAGCCGGCATAATTCGATGTCCCTGGATAGCGAACTTTTCCCTGCTGCACCAATGTTTCCATGGCTTCCATTGTCTCTTCGATTGGCACATCGTAGTCCGGCTGATGCAGGAAGTAGATATCCAGATGGTCTGTCTGTAGTCGGCGCAGCGTGTCTTCTACCGCGCGAAAAATTGCGCGCTTCGACAGGCCGATTTCGTCAGGGGCATCCCCCATCTTCATTCGTACTTTGCTGGTAAGCACAATCTCATTTCGCCTGCCTTTCAATGCGGCTCCCAGCATCTCTTCGGCCAGACCCAGCTGATACATGTTCGCGGTATCAATGAAATTGATGCCTGCGTTCAGACACAGGTCCACCATGCGCGTCGCTTCTTCCTGATCTGCAGGCTTACCGAAGGTCATGGTTCCCAGGCAGAGACGGCTTACATTCAAATCTGTATGTTTTAAAGTTCTGCGATCCATGGATTTCCCTTCGTGATTTATGAAGCAGGAGTTTCGACCTTGATGGTGATGTAGGTAATTGAGTTCCCCGGCGGAATTAACAACTGGTGCGGCGTATTCGCGGGAATATGTACGAGATCACCCTCTTCCAGCTTTGACTGCGAGCCACCTGCGATCGATGTACCTCGTATTTCGCCGGGCTTGACGACTTTTCCGTTCTGCGTAGTTCCACCGGTAATCAGAGTGGCCTTGCCGCTCATCACGAGGATAATGTCGGCGAATCGCTGGTGCACTTCGACCTCGCCATCTTTATCGCGATAGATGAGCATCGTATAGTGGCCGGGATAATTTGCAAGTACACGGCTTGCTGTTCCATTGCCCGCGTCGGCCTGTGCATGGAGTGGCTGCGCCATACGTTCAAGCTCTTTCGGCGAATAGGCGTCGACTCCAGCCGATTGCGCAAGCGCAGTCGCCAAAGACAGGGCACAAATACAAAGCACCACATACTTTTTTTCCACGCGGATCCACTTTCTTTTATGCATCAGTTCCAAATGTTTTTCCTCGCTTTTCGCGGCCGAGCATCACCATGAGACCGGCCAGTGCGAACACCACGACGGTGGTACCCGCCATCGCATCGGAGTAGTGTCCTCCACGCGCAAATCCCAGTTCTACATAGACAATTCCACTTGCCAGCAGCACGCCGCACTGATTGCCCAGCCCGGGAAGCGATCCTCGGATCGAATCGGGCGACATCTCAGAAAGATGCGCCGGAACGACACCCCATGCCCCCTGCAAAAAAAACTGCATCAGCATCGCACCCGCAATCAGCAGCGGAATGGTTTTTGCATATGCCCACAAAGGGATGGTGCAGATGCAGCCGATAAGAGCCAGCAACATCGCCCAGCGCCGGCCGATTTTGTCTGACAAGAAGCCGACGGCAAGCGCTCCGAAGATACCGCTGCCCATGGCAATTGCCGATATCCAAGCGCGGTCTTTCGGAGACATCCCCCAGACGCGCTGCAGGAATGTCGGATAGATGTCTTGTGTGCCATGCGAGCTCATATGAAGAGCCATCATCAATAGGACAAAGTAGACGAAGAGCTTCCAGTGGCTGACGAGACTGCGCCCGAGCGCCGCCCAGCTTGCCTTACGCGTTCTCTGCCATACTGCCGACTCTCGTACAGTGAGCATGACAAAAATCGCCAGGGCTATTGCCGGAATCGGTCCAATCAGAAATAGAGGCCGCCAGGAGAAACGGTCGAAGAGGAAAAAGAAGGCGGCAGCGGCCAGCAGGTAGCCGATTGCGTAGCCTTCCTGTAACACACCGGAAAGCGTGCCGCGCAGACGCACAGGCACCTGCTCCATCGCCAGCGTAACGCCGACTCCCCACTGCCCGCCCATCACAATGCCGAAGATAGCCCGGATGATGAGGAACATCGTGAAGCTATGAGCGAATCCAGTGCACAGCTCCACTACTGCAAAAAGAAGGAAGTTGGCGGCGATCGGCAGTCGCCGCCCATAGCGATCGGCGATGAGTCCGAAGAGAAATGCGCCAACCGGCCGCAACGCCAGAGTCGCAGTTAAAGCCAGGGAAACGGTCTTATCGGATTTTCCGAAGGTGTGTCCGATCGCAGTCAGGCTGAAGACAACCAGAAAGAAATCAAACCCATCCAGCGTCCAGCCGGCGAGGCCGCTGACGAATGACGCCAGCCATGACTCCTGCGATGACACTACGGGATATGACTTCGTGTCTGGCGCCATAGATTTTATCCAAATTAGCGTTGATCGCAGCACTGTTTACCCTGGTGCATCTCGGAGCTATCAAGCTTTGCGCACCTGCCTGACGGCCTCACCCGCTCCCTTGAGATTGGCCAGCTTCATCTCGGAGTATTTCCGGGATAGAAGCACACCGTCCGAGCCTGCACGGAATGCAGCCAGCACTGCATCGCGAACGCCTTCCGGCGAGCACTTGCTGTGACCGTCCGCAGTGGGAATATCGATATCGATTCCGGGCCATAACAGGGTCTTCGTGCCGACCAGACCATCATGAGCCCGCTTCGACTCGCGATAGACATAGTCTGCGGAGAGTCCCACGATCGGAATTTCCGTCATCGTCTTTTCCTGATAGTTCAGGACCTTGTAGTGGAATTCGAGAAGCTCTTCTTTGGGGACGTCGCCATACAAGGTACGGCCGACATTGTCGATGTATTCCGCCATGCGCTCGCCGCCGCAGTTGTTATAGATCACAATCTTCAGAAAGTCGGAGTGTGGCGCAATCGCCTGCAGGTCCTGCTCGGCGCGGTAGATGGGATTGAAAGAGTTGTTATGCCAGATATGCCAGCCTACCTGCAGAGAAGGCTTCACCTCTTTAATTTTGGTATAGATCGCAGCGTATGTGTCACGCAGACTTTGTGTCCAGAGCATCTCCCATGCAAGCAGCTCCGGGTAGTTCAACATAAGGCGCCACAGGGTGACGTAATACCCATCCACTGGCCGCTGACTTTTCTGGCTGGCGTCGACAAACTTAGCCAGTTCCAGAAAACCCTGACGCGCGCGTTCAGGATTGATGCCACGCTCTTTCGCCTTCGCCTGGCAGTATTGACAGAAACAGGTGACGCGCATCGGAGACGATGGTGACGAGCCCGCGTGCGCATTCAATGCATTGGAAAACGCTCCCTGCCGCTCAGAACCCCACATGATTCCGTCGATATCATAGCTTCGTGACCAGTCCTCCACGATGCCCAGCAGCCAGTTGCGGTAGTTTGGATTGTTGAAGCATACGGTGGTCGCGTTGTTCCCTGAGAGTTCTTTCTCCTGCAGTTGATCGATGTTCGGAAGATCCTTGCGAAAGACATCCTCGAACCAGCAGATGGTCTTCATCCCACGTTTTCTGGCCGAAGGAAGTACAGCTTCGAGAACATCGTAGTCTCCAAAATCCGTAGCGCGAAAACTCTTGAAGGCGGTGTCCTTAAAATATTGCGGATTTATTTTTGTATAACTGCCTCCGAAGAATGAACCGGTATCGTATTCCTGCTTGCCATGGTCAGGGAGCGGCTGTCCCGGCACCTGGCGGCCTGCAATTCCCCGTCCATACGTAAATGTCGCGATGAACAATGTATTCACCGCACCATCCTGTTGAAAGACATCCAGGACCTTCTCTACGCCCTCATCTACAAATGAAACCGCGCCGACTTGCATGCCGACCATGGGTTGGGAGTTCGTGGCCGCGGCAAAGGCATGTGATCCAGGAATAGCAGCTGCAACAGCGGTCGCCGCTGCACTCTGAATGAATGATCTTCTGTCCATCGTTATTGTCTCCAGGTGGTGTCAGTTTTTCTTAGTCAAGGCCCAGAATGAGGGCGGGGTTATTCTTGGACATCACGTCAATTTCTTCCGGCGTAAAGCCTTCTTGCTCTAAACCATCGAAGAATGCAATCAAACCATCGGGATGCAGTGGATTCACCGGCTGCCCTAGGTCACTCGAAAGAACACAGTTGTCTACTCCCACTGCACGGATTGTGCGCGCATAGTCGGCGAGCTCAAACTCTTTGAAAGGACCAATGAGGCCGTTGTAGACAAACTCGATCCATGCTCCGGATGCGATTGCCTCTTTCATGGCGTCAATTTGCATGTGTATCGGCGCGATCATTGCATGCGTAACAACGATCTGCCACACACCTTGCCTGCGTGCCTCTTCTACGAGCATGAGGACTTCTTCTGAGGTGGAATGTCCGGTTTCCAGAATCAGAGAGTGACGGGCAATGACCTCAAGCACCTGCTTTACTTCCGGCAGAAGCTTCCCGTCGCGCGAGATAGAAGCAAACGGCCGGGTATGCTTCGAGTAGCGCACCTGCGCCTCCGTGTCGAGCGAGCCCATCCATACAAAGCGGCCCGCTCCTCCGGCCACCTTTGCCATATGCTCGACGGCATGAGGATTCATTCCTCCCACGGCGAGGTTCAGCGTTACGCCGCCGAATATCTCGATTTCCGGAACGGCCTTGCGCGCCAGACAAGCAAGCGCCGCCGTTGGCTCATAGTGGTTCTTGATGACAATGCCGCGCATTCCGCGCTCTTTTGCCAAACGCGCGAGATCGACTGCATCGATGGTCCGGGCAAGACTGTCCGGACCACAATGACAGTGAATATCGATCACACCGGATAAGGACCTTGTCGACATTGAGTTCACATCAGTTCCGGTAGAAATTCGGTTGCGTTAAACATTGCATCAGATAATTTTTATCTCACGAAGCGCATCTCCAACGGCTGCCAGATTGGCCAGTCTCATCTCTGAATATTTGCGGGAGATCACCAATCCTTTACCGCCTCCACGGAAACATGCTTTCGTGCATTCATTCACAACTGGAGGGCTCGAACGGCTGAATTGAAGGTCCACATTTGCGATATCGACGTCCAGGCCCGGCCAGATTTCCGTCTTCGAATCCTTGACGTCGTCCACGGCACGTTTCGTCTCGCGATAGACATAATCTGCCGAAAGACCGGTATATGGCAGCTCGACGTATCCGCGCTCGCGAAGATTTACGAGTCTGTATTCCAACTCAAGCGCCTCGTCGATCGGCATGTCGCCATAGATCGTCTTGCTTGTGCTCGTGATGTAGGTTTCCATGCGTGTTCCGCCCAGGTTGTTATAGACAGTAATCTTCATGTAATCGGAATACGCACTGAGCTTGGTCAAATCTGTTTGAGCGCGGAACCATGGGCTGAAGCTCAACGCATGCCACACGTGCCATCCGACCTGAACCTCCGGGCGAATCGACTTCGTCTGCTTGTAGATAGCTTCGTACGTCTCGTGAACGCTGTCATTCCACAGGGTCTCCCAGGCCAGCAGTTCCGGATAGCGAAAGAGAATTCGCCATAGCGTAACGTAATAGCCGTCGTTCGGCCTCTCGCCTCCACGGCAGGCTTTCACCCACTTTGCAAGTTCGTGAAAGCCTTCGAAGGCTCGGGCTACATCGATGCCTCGTGATTTCGCCTTAGCCTGACAGAATTCGCAGAAGCAAGTAACCTTCGTCGGATCATTTCCATTGCGAGCGTGAACAGATTCAACTGCATTAGCAAATGCACCGTACCGCTCCGAGCCCCACATGATGCCGTCTATGTCATACGAGCGGACAAAGTCCTCCTGCAGCGCCAGCCAGAATTTGTGTGTGTCCGGATTGTTGAAGCAGACGGTGTGCGCGTTTCTGCCCTCGAGATCGCGTTCTTGAAACTTCTCGATATTTGGAATGTTTGGGCCAAAGACATCTTCGCTCCAGGCAAAGACTTTCATTCCCCGCTTTTTTGCTGCAGGAATGACCAGGTCCAGACAATCGACATTCCCATAATCGGGAGCCTTCACGGGCTTCAGAGCCGTGTCCTTGTAATACTGCAGATGAGGCGTGGCATAGTCGCCGCCATGCCCTTTTGAAAAGTCCTGATACTCCTGCCCTCCATGGTCGGGGAAAGGATGACCCTGTATCTGCCTTCCAGTAATGCCTGTTCCATAGCTGAAGGCGCCCATAAAGAGAGCATTAACTCCCGCCTTCTCCTGCAGGATATCCAGCACCTTCTCCGTGCCTTCATCCAGAAAAGAGATCGCATCAATCTGAATGCCAATCACCGGCTTTAGCGGCATACTTGAAGCTGCTGGTGTCTGCGCCTCGCCCGGTATTGCGTCCGGCGCGACGTGAAGCCCACTTAAGGGCTGAGCAAAACTCGTTCCCAGTGCCGCGACAGCGGATCCGGCCCCGGCGAGAAATTTACGACGATCAATTCCCGTCATGTTGATCCTTTTCCTAAAAGTAGAATTTCACTGCGGCTTGAAAAATTCGGTTTGAGTTGAGTGTGCTGGTCACTCTTCCGGCCGAAGAAGACCCAATAGTCGCATTAGGCGCTGCAAATGTTGGATGGTTCGCCAGATTAAAGCTCTCGAAGCGAAACTCCAGCCCACGATCCTTCGATTCACCCAGAGCAAAGGTCTTCTTTAGAGTCGCATCGACGTCTACCAGTCCTTGCGAGCGCAGAATATCGCGCCGTGAATCGCCATAGGTGTACTGGGCCGGAATGGTGAATGCGGTCGGATCGAACCATTGCTGCGCAGAACGATGTGCCAGTGTTCCGCTGCCAACGCGATTGGGCCACTCCCCAGAGATGCCGGTATTCGCACGATCACTCGAGATGGTCGGCGTGAAGGGGAGTCCCGTCCGATCGGTAAGAATGCCCGCGAGCTCCCATCCTCCAACCAGTCCATTCACGAAGCCGGTGCTGTCTTTCAGAAAAGTCCGGCCTCTGCCAAATGGCAGCTGATAGATCGAGCTGATCGTCAGATTGTTGGTGATGTCATAACTGCACACACCATAGTTCTGCGCCAGCAGGGATAAGGTAGGCGGACCGCTCTCCGTAGAGCCGTTGTCCATGCACTTACTCCAGGTATACGAGATCAGCGCATAGACTCCTGAGTTGAGCCGCTTTTCCAGCGAGGCTTGCAGCGAATTGTAGTTAGACGATCCCCAACTATTGCTAAGTCCTGCCTGTCCCCATTGCGGAAAGGGTCGGCGCGCCTGCACAGCTCCCGGCCCTGGCACCGGCACATTTTCCGGAACCGTATTCAGCTGACCATGAACGGTGTGATTTCCCACGTAGCCGATGTTCAGCGACATGTCCTTCAGTATTTGCGTCTGTACAGCCAGGCTGTACTGCTCCATGTAGGTATGATCGAATGTGGCTCGTGTCGACGAGATCTGCGGCATGACGCAGCTGTTCAAGGCAAGGTTAGTGCCCGGACAAGCTACGCCAGGATTTGGATTCGCTGCGACCAGAGGCTGTCCCTGGAATGGATCGGCCCAATCGAATTGAGGCGTTCCTATCGGGTTGATGATGGTTTGCTGGATGAGAAACGGGGGAACGTGCGCCCACTGAAGGGCCATGTTCGTATCCAGGAAGATCGGAAAGAGTCCGTAGGCAGCACGGACAACAACAATATTACTGTCGCCGGGGCGCCACGCCAATCCGATACGCGGCGCAAACTGACCTGGACCGGTTTTGCGAATCGTGTCCGGCAGACCGAGAGCACTTGACCCTAATGTGCGATCGCTGAACAGAGGTAGAAGGAGAGGTGTCTCGGGCTGAGCGTTCGGGTCGAGAATCTGCCCGTCTTTGTTGGTAGGAACGATGATCTTGCCAGTGCCGAAATCAAACGCCGACGTCTGTCCGTTGATTCCTTGAAAGAATGGGTTATATTCCCATCGCAGGCCTATATTGACGGTTACATCGTGCGTCAGACGGTAGTTATCCTGAGCGAAAACTGCCCACTGAATGGCGCGGTTTCCATATAGGTCGAGCGGGTAAGAGCGATAGACCTGCGCCGGCAAACCAAGCAGGAAGTCACCGAACGCGTCTCCTGTGTATTGGCTCGTGAAGGTGAAAATGCCCTCCTGGCCCTGGCCGTTGTAAAAGGTATGCCGCTGCACCCACATCTGGCCGCCGAACCTGACTTCATGTTTTCCGGCTGTGTAGCTCACGGTGTCAGCGTATTGCCAGGTGCGGATTCGATTCGACTTCGGAAAGTCCCCCGAACCGGAACCATTAAACGCTGAATATCCGGACATCGTGATATAGGGGAAGCTCGGAGTTACCTGCGTCGTTTCATATCCTGTAATGCCCGCGGGCGTCAGAAAATCTGTGCCACCGAGAATGGAGCTGAACAGGAAATAGTCACGATAATAAGAGGCTCGCGCTTCATTGAGCCAGCGGCTACCGAACATATGCGTTTCGCTGAAGGCCAGATTCTGCGCTCGACTTCCCAGAGATTGAAATTTGAGAGCTGGGAATTGGTTGGGGTCCGTTTCCTGATTATCCGCAATCGAATAGCGGGCCAGCAGGTGATCAGCGCTTGTCAGAGCGGCATCAACTTTGATGTCACCCTTTATGATATTCAGCGTTTGCGCGCCACTGAAGTTCCCCTGGCTCGTAGTGGGCATATATGGGAGGAAAAAGCTGGCTTGCGGAGAAATCCGATTTGATGGAATTACATTGTCGGGAAAGGGCTGCCCGGTTGTCGGATCTTTCAGCTTCACACTGTCGCCGCCGAAGTTTCCTGTGCGCATGGCATCGCTTGGCACGATATCGGAGAAAGTGATGCCCTGCGACTGACGCGAAGCCTCTATATCGGAGAAGAAAAATACCTTGTCCTTCTTGATGGGCCCGCCCACTGTTCCGCCGAATTGATTTCGCCTCAAAATGTTCTTCGATGTGACAGCGAAGTAGTTATGGGCATCGAGAACATCGTTACGGATAAATTCGTACGCTGTGCCATGAAAAGCATTCGTGCCGCTCTTCATGCTCACGCTGACAACATTTGGAGTATGGCCGTATTCAGCCGGCATGTTGGCGGAAAACACCTTGAATTCAGCCAGAGCGTCCACGTTCGGCTGAACATTCGTTCCCCCCTGCTCATACTCCGTGATATCCGCGCCATCCATCAGCCATCCATTCCAGATGAATCCCGTTCCGTCAATCTGAACATTGACCACCGAAGCACGCAGAGAACCTCCGCCGGTGATCGTGCCCTGACCACCCGGCGTATAGCTGGCACCTGGCACAAGCGCAACCAGTTGCCAGAAATCGCGGCCGTTGAGTGGCTGGCTTTCGATCGACTGGTTCTCGACAACCTGGCCGACAGAGGATGTATCGGTATTCAGCAGCGGAACCTCCGTCGTAACAGTGATCTGCTCAGTCGCTGATCCCACCGCCAGTGCCAGAGGCATCACGGCTGACTGGTTCATCTGCAAAGTCACTGAGGGGACAACGAGTGTTTTGAATCCGGGTGAGGAAGCCGTGATTCGATAACTGCCGATCGGGAGATCGGTAATGATGTAATGTCCGTCGACGCCACTCTGAGTGCTACGGCTCTGCCCTGTGTCGATTTGCATGACGGTGATGGCCGCGTTCGGAACAAGCGCGCCCTGCGCGTCCTCCACGGTACCGGAAAGAGTTGCATTTGTAGACTGGCCCAGCGACGAAACACTGAGCCCGGCTGCCACAAAGGCAATAGCTATCGCTTTTGCCAGGTTTTGCCTCATTGAAGGTACCTCCAAGCCCGGTCTGATTTTCTTGCATTTGACCGACTGCTTCGACCGTTTGCTTAAGCTTTCTCAAACCCTTTTGAGCTCGCTCGCCCACGCCCATTGGCTAGGCCTGACGATCGATATGTCATCGCATTCGTTGAAATTGGTAACGTGCCCACAATTTTCAACAGGGCGGATGGTAGGTTGGTCAGACCATTAGTGTCAAGCGGTTTTTAGAATTTATTTTTTATGACTGCGTAAAGCTAGCCATATCAATGGCTAGCTTTACACGCGGCAAATCAAACGGAATCATTCTTCGGTTGCAGGCAGAGAGATTTGTTGACGATGATCAGACCATCTGATTAACATGCGCTTGCATGAGCACCTTGATGGGACCACAGGTGCCGCCGTTAGCAGGCTGACGGGAGATCTGGGAACAGATTGAGCGCGTGCGTGGGCGGCCTGTCGTTTGCAGTCTAGCGATGTATCTGCGACGGGAAGGGAGAGCATCGTGGAAAAGGTGGTTTTGCATGCGCTAGCGCGCTCTATCTTTGAACAGGTACTCGCGGACTGCAGCATCGAGCACGCGTTTGCGCAGAAAGTACATTCGGCGCCAAATGAAAGTAGCGCGAGCAGGCTTCTCTTCGGAAGCCATGCCGTAGATTTTTCCGCGGTGGAACATCTCCGTATCGTTGCAGTTGGCAAAGCCTCAAAAAATATGCTCGACTCGGTGTTGAGCCGCCTTCCCTACATACCCACTTACGATATTGCGGGAATAGTAATTGGCCCTGAGAGTTTGTCTCCGATCTCAGGATTTCAATCCTTTCAGGGTGGCCATCCATTTCCCAATGAGGCATCCTTTGCCGGAGCGCGTGCGACGCTCTCGCTCTTACGCGATCTGCCGCCGGACGCTTCCACGGCAAACTCACTTTGCTTGTTCCTTATTAGCGGGGGCGCTTCTGCCATGATGGAGCTGCCTCTCGACCCGACGATCACGCTTGAAGAAACGATCATGTTCCACCGGATTCTTGTTCACAGCGGTGCATCGATCGGTGAAATCAACTGCATCCGTAAGCATTTTTCCGCAGTAAAAGGAGGTCGGCTGGCTTTAGCCGCAAAGAATGCCTCTTGCCTTTCGATACTAGTGTCGGATGTTCCCCCAGGACACCTGGATAGCATCGCCTCCGGCCCCACTCTGCCTGATACATCCACCATCGATGAGTGCCGCGAGATCCTTGCGCGTTACCAATTGCTAGATCAGTTCCCACTTTCGGTCCGACAGTTCTTTATCTCGAAGGTGCCCGAAACAGCCAAACCAGGAGATATCGCCGGACATACGTGGACTCTTCTCGACACGCACGACTTGGCCGACGCTGCGCGACGGAGAGCGGAGAAGCTCGGCTTCTATACGATCGTCGATAACACCTGCGATGACTGGGATTACAGGGACGCCGCCGAATACCTCCTCGATCGGCTGAGATTCCTCAAACGAAGCCGTAGGCGCGTCTGCCTGATTTCTGCTGGAGAAGTCTTAGTGCAGCCCGCCAGTGCTGCCGGTCACAGTATGGTGATTACCTCAGGCAACGGAGGACGGAATCAGCATTTCGCGCTGTATGCCGCTATGCTGATTAAAGACTCCGCGATTCCGATTGCCGTTTTGTCGGCGGGCTCGGACGGAATCGATGGACATAGCCATGCAGCCGGTGCGGTTGTCGATGAAAAGTCCCTGCGTACGCGGGAAGATGACCACGCTGTCGACGACGATCTACATGCCAGAGCTTTATTGGCATTGCAGGAGTTTCATTCTTCTACGTTTCTGGACTCTATCGGAAGAACAATTGTCACGGGCCCAACAGGAAACAACCTGCGCGATCTGCGTATCCTCATGTCGGAAACATAGCCTTGAACTGCCCTTCCCGGTACATGGACGTATACTGGTCTTATTGTCCTACCATTAGTGGAAACGACAAGGACGAATTTCGAACCTGCGATGAGAGCCTAACGTCGGACAAAATGAAATTGAGAGGGAAACATCCCGCCCAGAATGAAAACCAGCGAACCTACCCAGACAAAAGGCGTTCAGGCCAAAATCCGGCGTGTTACCAAACTCTCGATCAGCGAAGAGATCGCACAACAAATTATGGATTTGATCGCGAATGGCGATCTCAAAGCTGGCCAGCGTCTACCCTCAGAGAGAGAACTCTGCAAGCACTTCGGGGCTGGCCGTTCTTCGCTTCGGGAAGCACTGCGCTGCCTGTCCATCATTGGGGTTCTGAACGCGCGTGTAGGCGAAGGCACGTCAGTTGCCTCTGACGGAGGAAAGTTTCTCGGCAAGATCATCGAGTGGCGACTCATCACCGAGAAGCACGACATCGAAAATCTGCTGGAAGTGCGTATTGGTTTGGAGGGCGTGGCCGCGGCTGAAGCCGCTTCACGGGCAACGCTCGAAGACGTCAACAAACTTCAGGATCTGCTGGCGAAGATGAAGAAGGCGCTCACAGATGAAAAGCGCTTCACGATTCTCGACCTCGACTTCCATATCACCCTGGCCAAGGCCTCACGCAATGCACTGCTTATCGATCTGGTGTCGATGATACGCAGCCAGCTTGCACGGGGGGTTTCCAAAGTGCTCCTCCTGCCGAATGCCATGCCTCTCTCGCTTCGGGAACACACGGCTATCGTTGAGGCGGTCAAGCGTCGTAACCCCGCTACCGCGCGGGACGCAATGCACGCGCATCTCCAGGCTGCGCTGCACCGCTACAACGAAGCTGCGGGAGAGAAATTGCACGGACATGAAGGCAGCAGCGCGGCACCACGCAAGCCCGCCAGGAAAATAAAGCTATAGCCGTTCCGGTGCGCATCCCGCACGAGTCGGGACATTTGCAGGTGGAAGTAGCAGAAGTGGTGTCCGCGGATGGCGATGGCGGCGCACTTCTTTCCGCTGGGACGAACGTGCTGTCACTCGTAGAATTCGGATTTCGGCCTGGCAGGGATGGGTATCCTCCCCCTCCCCCGGTTGGGTGGGCGGGTTTCGTTTATTTTCAATGGTTTACGAGGGGGGTCATCCCTCGCTATGCTGCTGATTCTGCTTGGGTTAGGTGGTTTCTAGTGTTTTCAATACTTTACGGGAGGGTCTATCCTCTCGGGAAATGAAAAACGCCCGCGCAAGCGGGCGTTTCTTTTGATTTCTTCTCTCTATTTCTATTTTAGCAGTTTGAGCGAAATAGTCTGCCAAGTTTGGCCTCGGTTTAAATTGCTTTGTTTCATTAGGTTGAGATAAGAGTGACATTCGTAGGGGCTTGACAAAGCAGAACTCAATCTAGATTTGGGAGTAATCCAAAGCGATGTTCCCGAGTGTATCCAATGGAGCCCGGGTCTCTGCGAGACTTGGGACACCCGGCCTCGGGAGCCATCTCCGAAACCTATTATCCGAAGAAGGACCGTGGCCCGGGGCTGGTCTTTGGGACCTTTGGCATCGACGTTGCCGCCAACATGGTCAATGGGATCATTCAGGAGTTTATTCTGCGTAAGTTCACGCCTTCTGCTAAGAATGGGAATTAAGGTGCGCCCTTCCCACATCTCAAAATCGAGATGTGGGGCACACGGCGAAATAGAACCCAAGTTTGTTTGGGCAATAAGCCATTGGATCGATGAGATTACCGATGCGAAGCAGTCAGATGTGGCTTGACGGGTGAGAATCCGGGCCTAAAAGCTCTCCTTCATTAAATCCTGTTTCACCGGCCTAAAGACCGGTGCTTCTACCCTGGCGTTGTTGCGAAACGCTTCCAATCGCATGAGACCGGTTCGATATTTTGCAGCGAAATAAGCGTTTGATTTGGACTTAAGCGTCGTTTCTGCCCATTTCCGCAGGATTTAAGGGCGGCTTTTAAGCAGTCCGGAGTTTCTGTTCAAGAAAAAAGGGTAGAAGCATCGGCCTTTAGGCCGATGTAATGGGCTGTCCTGCGGACAGGGCTTTAGCCCTGGGTTCTTAAGTGCGATGGCACGGGATCGATTGGGAGCTTGCTGTCAGCTGAGGAATATGGGAAGTCTTCGGCTCGTTCGCAGAGGTGAGCACGGGTGGGATTTTCGTGGATGTACGTTGCGTGGTTCGTGTAGTCCTGCGCGTCTTCGATGCGACGTTTCGTGAATCCACTTTGCCAGACGTCGAGTTTGGATTGGAGGCGGAAAGAGAATCCGCCCTTGATGAATTGCATCGCTTTTTCGATTGAGACGTCGGGTGCTGGGGTGATGAGTAGGTGGATATGATCGGGCATGATGACGAAGGCGTGGAGTTGATAACGGTTTTTCGTGCGGTCCTCATTGAAGAGGTTGAGAAGAAGTTCGGCGTTTGCGTTGGTCTGAAATAGTCGTCGGCGGTTCGCGGTTACGGCGGTGATGAAGAATGTTCTTAGTTCCTGCGGAGCGAGGGGCATCGGTTGGAGTTTAGTTTGTGGCAGAAAGGGTTTGAAGATTACGTCGGTGTAGAACGGCCCGGGCCTAAAGGCCCTTTCTGTGTTGCGGCTTATTCACCGGCCTAAAGGCCGGTGCTTCTACCCTGGCCTCGCTTTGCGAGGCCCTTAGATCAATTCAACGGATTTCATTTGCGCTACGAATTGGAATTGCAGATTTTGTGACGGCGGCTTGGCATCCGTATTTGTCCAACAATCCCTGTATTGACGTCATGTCTTGGCATAACGGACCGGCAAGAACGTGTGTAATAGGAAGCTTCTTTTGAAAAAGATTATGAGCCAAGTAAGGAATGCTTTGCTTATTGCCGCGGTATAGAACTTTGTTTTGTATAAGAGGCTTGCTTTTGCTGTGAGGAAGCGAGAGACGCCATTCGCATTCCTGATGAAACGCCTGATCCTTACAATGACTCGCAAGCCGTAATAGATCAAAGGAAGTTCGAGCTAGAGCCGTATGCAGTTTTTCATCGAAGCGTTTCTGCATCGCGGCATCGAAAGCGGCTCGATCAAACTTTAGACCATAAATGTTGCCCACACGACGCCAATCGCGAAGCTGTTGTCGCGCCCATTGTCTACTTCCCGTCTCTCGATAAAGCCGAGCGATCATATTGATGAAGTGACTGAGCGCTGCTTCGAGGAGAGTTTTCTTTTCTACTTCGAAGTAGACACATGGTGCAAACGTTACTGCATAACCGAATTCTTGTGGGGGTCGAATTGTGCGTAAATCAAAGGCTATACTTATGCCCCGACCACCATCAGCATACTCCATCCATTGACTCTTCAAGTCCTCTGCGGAACTGAAAGAAGCGACGAACACCTCGGTTTTACTGGGTGAAAGTACTCCTTCGTCGAATGCGTGCACCAGCATCTCAAGTCCAGCTTGTTTCGCACGTGCCATACCCTCGTCATCTGGCTTGATACTTTCGAGAAAATCAAGTGTTACAGCGCGTGCATGAATAAATTCAGAGGCATCGGTTGTATAGTGTGCTTCTGTTGCCCAAACGGTATTTGAGGACAAAATACCTTCTAAGCCACCGAGAGTTGTATAGTGCCACGCGCTTTCCGGAATAGGGGTCTTGAAGAATTTCTCAGCGAGATCACTCATTCATTTCCATTCACAATCTTTTGTAGCTTCTAAACCGAAAGCCCCGCTATTGAACGGGGCTTTCAGTGTTTCGTGTTGTTGTTGGCGGCCTGTGGCCGCGATTGCCCCTCTGGCTAAGAGCAGCCGCTGGTACTGCCGCAGGACATGCAGCGGTAGCAGCTTCCGTTGCGGACCATGATGGCTCCGCAGGTGTGGCAGCTGGGGGCGTCGCCCATGTCGTAGAGGTCCTTCATGGCATCGGCGGCGTGGTAGATGCCGCGGTCTTCCATGTGGAGTTCGCTCTTTTCCGTGCTGGCGGCGAGGTTCGAGAGGATTCCGCCTTGCGGGGCGCTGGTGTATCCCATGCCTCTTGGTTGATGTGGGTAGCTGCCGGTGGTGCCTCTGGATGCATCGAGGTCCTTCGACTGCGCTCCACTCCGTTCCGCTTCGCTCAGGATGACATCGGTATGGGGAGTGGCAGCAGTGTTGGCGGCGGGTGCGGCCAGTCCGGCGAACAGAGACAACTGTTGTCCGGAGAGGAAGCGCAGCTGGAGCCAGCGGAAGATGTAATCCATGATGGACTTGGCGTAGCCGATGTGCTCGTTGCCTGTCCAACCTGACGGTTCAAAGCGCGAGTGCGCGAACTTTTCGCACAGGACTTTGAGCGGCACTCCGTGTTGCAGGGCCAATGATGTGGCCGTAGCAAAGCTGTCCATGAGGCCGGAGACGGTCGAGCCTTCTTTGGCCATCTTGATGAAGATTTCGCCGGGCTGCCCGTTGGGGTAGAGGCCGACGGTGATGTAGCCCTCGTGTCCGGCGATGCCGAATTTGTGGGTGAGCGAGGCGCGCTCTTCGGGCAGGCGGTGACGGACTGTTCTGGGTGGTGCATTCAAGTCCTGCACGTTGGCGCCGGGGTTGGTGGTGATGGTGGCGAGTGCGGCGGTGAAGGCGCTGGTGGCATCGACGACGGACTTGGCCGTGATCTCGATCTTTTCGGAGAGCTTGGCTTCGAGTGTCTTGACGTCGGCTTCCGGCGCGGTCTTGCCGCTGGCCAGCGCGGCGAGGACGCGATCGGCGGCTGCGGTGACGGCGTCGTCGGCGTTCTCCTTGGCGCTCTTGATGGCCTTGGCGCCCTTGCCGTCGGAGACGTTGAGCGGCTGCGCGCCCTTCGATCCGTCGCGGTAGATGGCGACGGCCTTGAGGCCCTGACGCCAGGACTCGGCGTAGGCTTCGGCGACGTCTTCGATGGTGCAGTCATGCGGCAGGTTGACGGTCTTCGAGATGGCGCCGGAGAGGAAGGGCTGCGCGGCGGCCATCATCTTGACGTGGCCCATGTAGTGAATGGAGCGCGTGCCCTTGGACGGCTTGAAGGAGCAATCGAAGACAGCAAGATGCTCGGGCTTGATGCCGGGCGCACCTTCGATGGTGCCGGTCGCGTCGATGTAGCTGACGATGGCGTCGACCTGCGCATTGTTGTAGCCGAGTTTGAAGAGCGCGGCGGGCACGGTGTTGTTGACGATCTTGATCATGCCGCCGCCGACGAGCTTCTTGTATTTCACCAGAGCCAAGTCGGGCTCGATGCCGGTCGTGTCGCAGTCCATCATGAAGCCGATGGTGCCGGTCGGTGCGAGGACGGTGACCTGCGAGTTGCGGTAGCCGTGCTTCTCGCCGTGGGTGAGTGCCTTGTCCCAGCAGTCTTTGCTGGCGGCGATGAGGTTGTCGAGCTCGGGGACGACGAAGGGCTCGGCTGAGGTTTTGGACTTACCGATCTTGTTGACCTCGGCGCGGTGCATGCGGATGACGTCGAGGAATGGCTCGCGGTTGATGTAGTAGCCGGGGCAGGCTCCGCCTTCGTGCTCAGCGGTTGCTGTGAGCGGCGTGGCTGAGGCAAGCGCGGGGCAGCGTTCGGCAATGCGCGACGACTGCAGATAGGCCTCGCCGCACATGATGGCAGTGAGGGTGGCGGCGAAGTCGCGGCCAGCATCGGAGTCGTAGGGCAGGCCGAAGGCCATGAGCAGCGCGCCGAGGTTGGCGTAGCCGAGGCCCAGCGGACGATAGTCGTGCGAGTTGCGCGCGATCGATTCGGTCGGGTAGCCGGAGTTGTCGACGAGGATCTCCATGGCGGTGATCATGACGTCGATGGCGTGGCGGTAGGCGGCGATATCAAATGTGCCTGCGGGTGTCACGAATTTGAGCAGGTTGAAGCTCGACAGGTTGCAGGCCGAGTTGTCGAGGAACATGTACTCGGAGCACGGGTTCGAGGCGTTGATGCGGGCCGTGTTCTTCGAGGTGTGCCACTTGTTGATGGTGGTGTCGTACTGCATGCCGGGGTCGCCGCACTGCCAGGTGGCTTCGGCGATCTTGTACATGATCTCGCGTGCCTTGCGGGTGTCGACGAGCGCGTGCTCCTTCACCGTGTAGGTGGTGAACTCGCCGTCCTTCTCATAGGCGCGCATGAACTCGTCGGTCACGCGGACGGAGTTGTTGGCGTTCTGGAAGAAGATGCTGCTGTAGGCTTCAGAGTCAGGTCCAGAAGACCCGTCGTAGCCTTCCCGCATCAGCGCCCAGGCCTTGGCCTCTTCCTTCATCTTGCATTCGACGAAGTCGAGGATGTCCGGGTGGTCGACGTTGAGGATGACCATCTTCGCGGCGCGACGGGTCTTGCCGCCAGACTTGATGACTCCCGCGAAAGCGTCGAAGCCGCGCATGAAGCTGAGGGGGCCGGAGGCGGTGCCGCCGCCCGAGAGCAGTTCCATCGACCCGCGAATCGGAGAGAGGTTGGTGCCGGTGCCCGATCCCCACTTGAAGAGCATGCCTTCGGTCTTGGCCAGGGTGAGGATGGAGTCGAGCGAGTCGTCGACGGCGTTGATGAAGCAGGCCGAGCACTGCGGCTTGCGGTAGCCGGTCACGGAGAACTCGACGGCGCAGGTGTGCTGGTTCCAGTGCCAGTTCTGGGCATCGGAGTTGGGCTCGAGGCGGTCGCAGCCCACGTTGAACCAGACGGGAGAGTTGAAGGCGGCCTTCTGCGTTACGAGCAGGTGCGCGAGTTCGTCGTGGAAGACGGCGGCGTCTTCAGGCGTGGCGAAGTAGCCGTTGGCCAGGCCCCAGTCGCGGATGGTCTCAGCGACGCGGCCGATGAGCTGGCGGACGCCGGTTTCACGGTCCGGAGTGTTCATCTGGCCATGCAGGTACTTGCTGGCGACGATGTTGGTCGCGGTCATTGACCAGTCCACCGGTGTTTCCACATTCTTCTGCTCGAAGATGCTCTTGCCGCTGGCGTCGGTAATGGATGCTGTGCGCAGTTCCCACTGGACTTCGTCGTACGGTGAAATGCCCGCCTTCGAGAAAAAGCGCTCGAATTTGAGGGCAGATGCGGTTTGGCTGGCGGCACCCTTCGCGGGCGCGGCTGGGGAGGCTGGGGAGCTGGTGATCTTCTTGGTGGCCTCGGCCATTGGTACTCCTTCTTGGGGGATACGGATTGTGATGCCCTCTTGTGAGGGTGGGTCTTGCTGGCTCCAGCATCTAAAAAAAGCCGGAAATGAGCGCAAAATGCGCCTCAAAAAAGCTCGAAAAGCAAGTCTGGAAAAGAACTGCTCAGGGAACTGCGGTTACCGGGTAAAACATCGCTGTCGCTGCATATGCGTGACCAAGCTCATCCCAGAAACCTTTGACAGTTTTAAGAGCTGCAGAGGCGAAGGTAGCTCTGTTAATAGTGTGTGTCAAGCCAGAACCACTACATCTAGTATTTTAGATGCAAATAGGTACCTGATTTGTGCAATTTCGGGGCTTCGGCTGTGGAGAACTCGGCAAGCCCTTACCAGCCGGGGAGATGAACGTTGTGTAAAAATCTCACCAATTGAGGCTATGCTTCGAGGAGTCGGCAAACAAGGCGCAGAAATGGTGCAAAGGCTGTGGAGAGCTGTGGGAACTGTGGAGGACTGGCCCCTTCGGCAGCGCTCAGGGCAGGCTGTCCAGGCACGCGCGCCTTCGGCGCTTCTTCGCCTCCCATTGCCAGGTAATACATGCTATCCTTACTTCTTGGGAGATGGGTAAGGATGCCAAGCAGCAGCGTCAGCAGTAAAGGACAGGTTACGATTCCGCTGGAGATTCGCAATCGGCTGGGGATTAAAGAAGGCGACCGCCTTGAATTTGTCATCGAGGGCGAGAAGACGGTGCTGCGGCCTGCGCGTGGGAACCCGAATCCATTTGCGAAATACGTTGGGGCGTTGCCGCATTTTGGCAGCCGCGACGCGGTCACAAAGTGGGTGCGTAGTCTGCGCGATGACGACGAGGATGGCAAGTGAGGACGGCCATCGATACGAACATTCTCTCCTCTTTGTGGTCGGGTGAGCCGACGGCGCAAGGCATCTCAATCGCACTCAATGAGGCGCAGGGGCTGGGTGGGCTGGTGATCAGTCCGGCGGTTTATGCGGAGTTGCGTGCGTATCCGAGGGCGACGAAGGAATTTGTCGATGTATTTCTCGCGAACACGAATATTGTTGTCGATTGGGTGCTCGACGATGCGGTGTGGCAGCTTGTGGCAGATCGCTTTGGAGCATACGCTGAGCAGCGGAAGGCTGAGGCTGGCTCTCCGAAGCGCTTGTTAGCGGATTTTATTGTGGGCGCGCATGCCCTGCTCCATGCGGATCGGCTGATGACGCTCGATCATGGACGGTATGCGCGGGAGTTCGCTGAGTTGAAGGTTGTGTAGCAACCCCACATCTCAAAAGCGAGATGTGGGGCATCGCATTATGTGATGCGAGTCCTTCGACTGCGCTTGGGCGCACGGGAGCTAGTTGCACTTTTGAACGTACTTGGCTCCGGACACTGTGTATTGAATATCCATCTTATTGTTACTTCCCTTCAAGGGAGGACACAGACCCGCATAAGCTTTAGGGCCATTTGTGGTGGCCTGGGCCAACTGGTTGATGGTTACTTTGACGTTCGTTATCTGGGTATTCGAAGCATTGTATGTACCCCAGATTGGGGTCTGTCTTGTGGATGCTGCTTTATCGACGAGAGTGATGTTTTCCAGTGTCAGATGGTCATACGGAGCCTGCGGGAAGCGGACGGCAGGGTAAATGTTATTGAGGAAAGATGAGTCGTAGGTTGCGTCCACATTGGATATTTTTAAGTTCGTGCTGGTTAACAGGTCAAGCAGCCCGTCCGGGCGATAGGACTTATATCCATCTACCTCGCTATCGATTGCCCCTATCTTGAGTGAATTGATAAAGCCACTGCCAGGATCAGACCCACCCCGGTCGCGAGCGACGCCTACACGATTGCCGTAGTCGATGACATCCAGAATGCGGATTTGCCGGTTTTTGACTTGGGATTTTGGATCGTAGTTCAGATAAAACAGGTGAGGCGGCGCGAACCATTTGCCGACTCCCCCTACGTTTCCACCCTGGTCGTCCTGCAAATCGCCGTAGCGATGGGCTCGAATGTGCTCAAAGACAGTATTTTGAAATGACCCCTGCCACCCCATGTAATAGCCGTCAAGGTCAATGTCGGAAAAGGTGATATTGCTTGGAACGGAGAAATTGCCTGAGTCGTCGGGCAGTTGGTGCGCAATGCTGGCATTGCTGTTGCCGCCGGCGATGGACGCAAACCCCATGGGGATAAAATGACTGCCTTTGGCATCGGGCGCCACAAACAATTTCATATCCCGGAATTCCACATCCCGGGTGCTGCCCATGAGGAGAAAGATGGCCGAGGTGTCTGTACATCCAGGCCATGGTGCTCGGGTCTGAACGAAGTGAATTCCTCGATGCGCCGTCACCCACTGGGTCAGGGCACCGTCGGTAAACGTAGTGGATGGCATCTTAGGAACCGGTCCGGGGACGCCGTTTTCGGTGTAGTTAATATGCTGCTCGACCGGTAACTGGCCTACGAACTGAACACGCCAGCCCAGCAGGCGGACCTTTGAGGTATTGACGAGCACAAACGCTGGAATCTGTACGTTATCTACCTTGAAGAGGCCGGCTCCGGTGAATTGCACCGTCGTTCCGTCCTCGAAATAGATGGGCCGGCGCACGTCCGTGCCCACATGGATGAAGACGGGGCAGTCCACGACCAGGGTGAAGGCGTTATTTTTTGCCTCCGCAAGGGCGGACACGACTCCGGCATTATCGTCCGTTTTGCCGTCGCAGTGGGTCCAACCGCGTATGGAGCGAGTTGGAGAAGCCGCCTGACCTGCACCACTGTTCTTCGCAGCCTGGGCCGAGAGGGAAAAAATGAAGGCCAGCGTAGATACGGAG
>JABDHA010000012.1:56630-59050 GCA_013285705.1 Acidobacteriota bacterium | reverse complement strand
TGCAGCAGAGCCCATGATGTACAACATCTCTCCGGGATACTTCCATGCGGCGGGCACGATTCTGCGGGCAGGGAGGATGTTCAGTTTGCATGATGATGCTCATGCCCCGCGCGTGGCCGTGGTCAACCAGGAGTTTGTGCGCAAAGTATTTGGCCCGGGGGCAAACCCACTCGGCGCATATTACAAAATGTCGGACGGGGCGCGGATACAGGTTGTGGGTATTGTGGAAGATGGGAAATACAAAACGCTGACGGAAGACCCGCAGCCAGCGATGTTTTTCCCGATCCGGCAGTCGCCGACCAGCGCCACATGGCTGCTGGTGCGCTCGCACCGCGACACGCAGCAAGTGGCAACGGCCATGGACCATACATTGCGCGGCCTGGATGCAGGGCTGCCTTTTACCATCAGGACGTGGAACCGAGTGCTGGATAGCGCTCTGTTTGCCTCGCGGATGGCGACCGTGTCGCTGGGCGTACTGGGCGGACTGGGAGCGATGCTTGCGGTGACTGGAATCTTCGGCATGGCGTCCTATTCGGTCAGCAAGCGGCTGCGGGAACTGGGAATCCGCATCGCCCTGGGGGCGCAGTGCAAGGAAGTGTTACGGGCGGCGCTGGGCAGAGCTTTACGGTTGCTGGCCGTCGGTTCTGCGGCGGGCCTGTTGCTGGGCGTTGCCGCTGCCAGGCTGCTGTCTTCCATTGTGTATCAGGCAACACCCCGCGATCCGCTGGTGTTGGCTGGCGTCGTCCTGACGATGCTGCTGCTGGGACTGGTGGCCACCTGGATTCCTGCTGCCCGGGCGCTGGGAGTTGACCCTTTGATACTGCTGCGGGAGGAGTGAATCGTTTTCGTTCTATCGCAAATCCGGCTAGACTCACTCGCTTTTCGTTCGCGGATGGGTCTAGAATAGCAGCCCAAAGGTCGAGCCCGCCTGGATATTGCTCTATGCTGCCATGGCAGTATTGACGGATGAGATGGCTGTGAGTTCTGAACTCCCAGAGACTTGACCAAATTCGAGATGGTCCGTCACAATCCGTCTGGATCGTTGATCCAGAGGAGGAGGCAACCATGAGCTGGTTTCACTCCCATTCTGCTTCTCGTGGTTTTACTGTATTCGGGCTCACATGTGCATTTACTCTGGGCTCACTCGCGCAAACTCCCAACTCATTTCTTGCCCTTGCCAGCTATGGCCAGCAGCAGCCGCCGGTAAAGGTGGAGGAGTCGCCGCATTTCGGGATCAGTCCGGAGATGCAGGGCGACGTATTGATGGCGCGCCAGAGGTATGTCGCTGCCATTGATGCCTATCGGCAAGGACCGATGGATACAGCGGTGCAATGGAACAAACTGGGCATCGCGAACCATCACATGTTCAATCTGAGAGAAGCGCAGAGAGACTACGAAAAAGCGCTGAAGATGGACCCGAAATATCCAGAAGCGCTCAATAATCTCGGCGCCGTCTACTACGGGCTGAAGGATTATCACAACGCAGAGCGCTCCTACAAGAAAGCCATCAAGCTTCATCCGAAGGCTGCCATGTTCTATAGCAACCTGGGCACGGCGTATCTGGCGCAGGGCAAGAATAAGAAAGGTGCCGAAGCCTACCGGACGGCGCTTTCACTCGATCCAAATGTGTTTGAGGGAGACCCTTCGGCAAGGATCGCAGAGATCGGTCCGTCCAAGGAGATGGCGACGCTCAACTATCTTTTGGCGAAGACCTATGCTGAGGTGGGAAGAAAAGATGAGGCCCTGATATACCTGCGCAAAGCGCTCGATGAAGGCTTCAACGACCGCAAGAAGCTCGAGGATAAGGAATTCGCCATCCTTCGCGACACGCCTGAATTTCAGCAGATGCTGGCGGATAAGCAATAGTAGTTTTTGTTGGCGATGCAATGGCGATCTGGCCGCGTGCGGCATAGAAAACTGGCTGCGAGGCTTGCCCAGACGGTATTCTGCTGGGAGTGAAGACCTCCATCAGCGTTTCCAAAGAGGACTACCTTAAGGCGATTCTGGAAGCCGAGAGCGAGGGCCAGACCGTGATCTCGGCTACACTCGCTCACTGGCTCGCCGTATCTGCGCCCGCTGTCTCGATGGCGCTTCGCAGACTGAAGCGCGACGGTTATGTCGATGTAAAAGCCGATGGCATTATCCGGCTTACGGCGAAGGGTAAAGAGACGGCGTATCGCACGGCGCTGCGCCACCACCTGATTGAACGCATGCTCTCGGAGATGTTCGGCATGGCCTGGTACGAGGTGCATGACGAAGCGGAGCGGCTTGAGCACGCCGTTTCTCCTGAGTTTGAAGCTCGATTATTGGAAAAGTTGGGTGAGAAGGGGACTTGCCCGCATGGCAATTCTGTCCTGCCGGAAACTCCGGAGCAGCGGCGGAAGCATGGGCTGCAGCTGCTTTCGGAGGCAAAGGAGTTG
>JABDHA010000012.1:0-56620 GCA_013285705.1 Acidobacteriota bacterium | reverse complement strand
TCTTCATCAGGCAGGTATCGAGCCGGAGGGAGCGGTGCGCGTCGTGCAGAAAAATTACGATCAGACGGTTGCCATTGAAACGGCGAAAGGCGATTTCACGATTGGCTCTCCGGCGGCTGACAAGGTGTGGGTGAAACGCCGTCGGAGCAAGGTATAGGGCCTCAACCTTTTGGTGGAGTATTCTGTCGCTCTGGATGTGTAGTATTCGTGATAGCCGCAAACGATGCCCATCCGCCGCCATTTCTGGAATGCCTGCTGTATCGGTTTGCTCTTCCTGACCACACGATGGGCAACTGCGCTCGATCCGCGCTACCCGCTCCAGCACTATGGCTACCAATCGTGGCAGACCGATGATGGGCTTCCGCAAAACACGGTGCATGCCGTTCTGCAGACCCATGACGGCTACTTGTGGTTTGCTACGGAGGCTGGTCTGGTCCGCTTTGACGGAATGCAGTTCGCCATATTCGATAAAAGCAATACGCCGCAGCTTGGCAGCGACCTGATCTACAGCTTGTTTGAGGATGAACGTGGTGCGTTATGGATCAGCACGTCGGGCGGACTCACCTGTCTGCAGGACGGACGATTCAAGCTATTTACGAGGAATGATGGATTGCCTGCGAACTCCATATGGTCGGTCTATCAGAGCCATGATGGCAATTTGTGGGTGCTGACCACTGGCGGAGTGGGGAAATACGCGAATGGACGTTTTCAAGCGTTTTCATTTCCTCAAGGATTATCTGCCACAAATACAGTTACAGAAACATCCGATGGCTCTCTTTGGATTCGTTCCGGCACCAGTCTGGTCAAGATGGAGTCCGGGCATGCGTCCAATCCAGCCGTGGTGATGACAGGAGAGCAGGTGCAGGCTCTTGCTTCCGATGTGAAAGGAGACGTGTGGGTCGGGTTTCATACAGGGTTGAAGACGCTATCTCCGGATGGAACATCCAAACCGTTTCCTCTTCCGGATGCGCTGGGGAGCGATATTACCAGTCTGTTTCGCGCGGCTGACGGTCGTCTTTGGATTGGTACGATGCGCGGGCTCGGCGAATTCGATGGCAAATCCACACAGGTTTTTACGACTCGCGAAGGCTTGCCGGGAAATTCTGTCGTCGGCATATTCGAAGACCGCGAGCATGCCATATGGGCAGCCACCAATCATGGAGTGGCGCGCATCTTTGCCGGACAGGTTTCTGCACTCACGCCCAGGCAAGGTCTATCGAGCAATCTGGTGCTCGCGTTCTATGAAGATCGCGAAGGCAGCCTGTGGCTCGGCTCTGAGTCAGGAGGTGTGAGTGTTCTGCGCGATCGAAAATTTACCACCTATACTTCGCAGGACGGATTGACGGACGATCTGGTTCGCTCCGTATATCAGCAGCGCAATGGTACGGTGCTGGTGGGTACAAATGGCGGCGGAGTCGACAAATATGAGAATGGACAGTTCGTCTCACTGTCTACCGCGAACGGTTTGTCGAGCAATGTCGCGCTGGCGATTACAGATGATGCCAATGGCGATCTCTGGATCGGCACTCCGGATGGGCTGAATCGTGTAAGCGGAAACCGCGCCACCGTGTTTACTTCCGCAGATGGCCTTGCTGATGATTTTGTGCGCTCGCTCTACACAGATCGCAGCGGTTCGTTATGGATTGGTACGCGTCACGGGATGTCGGTTTATAAGGGCGGCAAATTTACGACGTATTCCGCGACGGACGGTTTAGGCAGCGATCTGGTTGGCGCTGTTCTGCAGGACAGGGACGGTAGCTTTTGGATTGGGACGCTGGGCGGATTAACGCATTTTGCAAATGGCAGTTTCACGAATTACACCACGGAACAGGGCCTTTCGAGCAACGTGATTACGGCGCTCTATCAGGACTCGGATGGAACGCTCTGGATTGGCACGGATGGTGGCGGACTGAATGCGAGAAGCGGCGGGAAGTTTGTCAGCTTTGCTCAAGGGCGTGCGCATCTGCCGCAGGATATCTACGGAATTCTTGAAGATGCAGATGGGCAACTCTGGTTGGGATCGAGCAAGGGGATTTTTCGCGTCAGCAAGAAGCAACTCACTGCAATGGCTGCTGGATCTTTGGATTCGATTACGCCAGACAGGTATGGCACAGCCGATGGGATGCGCATCAGCGAGTGCAGCAGCGGCGGTCATCCGGCTGCATGGAAGACGAAAGACGGAATGCTCTGGTTTGCCACGCTGCGCGGCGTGACAACGGTAGATCCAGCTCACATGCCTGTGAACCATGTGCCGCCGCTGGTAGCGATCGAACAAGTTTCCGTCGATGATGCTGCATTGCCAATGCAACAGGCAGCGGAAATTTCGCCTGGCCATACGCGTTTCGCGTTTCAATATGCCGGGCTGAGCTTCGTCGCCCCGCAAAAGGTTCGCTTTCGCTACAAGCTCGATGGCCTTGATCGCGACTGGGTAGATGCGGGCGCGAGCCGCGTTGCGTATTACACAAATATTCCTTCGGGGCGCCACACTTTTCACGTGATGGCATGCAATAACGATGGAGTGTGGAGCGAAGAGGCAGCGACATTCAGTTTTCGACTGCGTCCCCATTTCTATCAGACGTACTGGTTTTATCTGCTGCTGTTGGGTTCATTAACGCTTGCGGTTTACGAAGCCTACCGATGGCGTGTCCGCAGCGTGGAATCGCGCTTCAGCGCTGTGCTGGCTGAGCGCAATCGTATCGCGCGTGAAATTCACGACACCCTGGCGCAGGGATTTGTCGCCGTCTCCGTGCAACTGGAAGTTGTATCGAGATTGCTCTCTACCTCGACGGAGGCTGCAAGGGAGCATCTGGAGCAGGCACGGATATTAACTCGGGAATGCCTGGCAGAGGCGCGCAGTTCCATATGGAATCTGCGTTCGCAAGGAGGGGTACAGAATGATCTCGCAGCATCGCTGACGCATTCTGCGGAACGCATCACGGCAAGTAGCGGGGTGAAGGCGCGGGTCCAGGTGAGCGGAACATTTCGGCCGGTCGATGGGCGCATCGAGGCTGAGTTGATTCGCATTGGTCAGGAAGCGATGACGAATATTGTTCGCCATGCGCATGCGGAGCATGCCGACGTTACTTTGCTGTTTCAGGAAAAGTTGCTTCGCATGACAATCAAAGATGATGGACGCGGCTTCGAAGGCAATCTGGATGATTACAGGCAGAACGGGCATTTTGGTCTTACAGGCATGCGGGAACGCGCAGAACAAATTGGCGCGCGCTTCAGCGTGACCAGCGTTAAGGATAAAGGCACAGAGATTCAAATCGACGTATCGATTTAAGAAGGATTGCATGGACGAATTGATTCAGATCATGGTGGTAGATGACCACCACATTGTGCGCCAGGGGCTTGTCGCCCTCATTGGAACACTTCCGGATATGAAAGTAGTTGCGCAGGCCTCCGATGGCTCGGAGGCTGTCGATCTATATCGCGTGCATCGTCCGGATATCACTCTGATGGATCTTCGCCTGCCGAAACAGAACGGTGTGGAGGCCATTACACATATACGTGAAGAGTTTCCCTCCGCGCGCATTATCGTCTTAACCACATTCGATGGGGATGAGGATATCTACCGCGCATTGCAGGCGGGTGCAAAGGGATATCTACTGAAAGGCATGAATGCGGATGAGCTGACTGATGCGATACGCACTGTGCATGGCGGCAAATCGCGTATTCCTGCTGTAGTTGCAGAACGGCTCGCCGAACGTATGGGAGGGCCATCGCTCACCGGGCGTGAGCTGGATGTGTTGAAGCGAATTGTCGGGGGCCGGAGCAATAAGGAAATCGCGAGCGATCTGTTTATTTCGGAAGCTACGGTGAAGACGCACATCAACAGCATTCTCAGCAAGCTGGGCGTGAACGACAGAACACAGGCTGCGACGACCGCGCTGCAGCGGGGGATTGTGCATCTTGACTAACTTAAAGATCTACATGAAATGGAGCTTTGCCTTTCTGCTGCTTTTCGCGGCCGGGATCTTTTCTTTAGCGCAAGAGGCAAGGTCAGGCGCGTGGCGCGTGGCGACCGAGGCAGAGTTGAAAGCAATGATTCCGGCACGAGCGCCTGTTATTCAGGAGCGCATCGAAACGGAGCTGCGAACCGCTTCCGGCATTACGGATGGCAAAGGGAAATATGTTGCAGGAGTTGTGCTCATCACGGCAGGATATTCCGCCGAAGGCAAGTATTCGCACTTCTTTCTCGCACAGGCTCCGTTAAAGATCGGTGATTTCCAGTTAAGCCCTGGAGAATATCTGATCGGTTGGAAACACAACGAAGACTCCCTGACCGTAAACTTCTACGAGGCTGCGAGTGGAAAATTTCTTGGCAGCGTGGAGGCGGTAAGGAATGCGTCCATCACACGTGTCGAATCATTTCGCATCTGGCCTCCGGGAGATAAGTCTTTGATCCAGATTGGACGGTTTACCTTCGCTTATCAGATTGGTAACTAAGACGGCTCGATTCCATATATTCCTCAGCCTTCATTCTGATGATCTGAGTGAGGAAGAATCACAGCGATGTATCAGGGCCAACATCGTTGAGATTCTTCGCTCCGCTTAGAATGACGGCTTATTTGTCCTATAACTATCACGTCTAAGGTTGTGGCAATACCAGCACCTCGACTCCCGATGCAGCGTCGCGGTCGTGGAAGATCGTTTCGGTGGCCGTTTTGAAGTCTTCCGGCCTGGCACGCGGGATATCGGTGAAGGTCTGCGGATTGCGGTCCACCAGTGGGAACCATGAACTCTGCACCTGGACCATGATGCGGTGCCCCTTGCGGAAGGTATGGTTCAAGTCAGGCATGGAGAAATCCACTTCCGCCATCTTGCCCGGTGTGAACGCTTCGGGTTTTTCCCAGCTGTTGCGGAACTTGCCGCGCATGGGCTCTCCGCGCAGCAGTTGCTGATAGCCGCCCATGTGCAGCGGTGGCGCGCCTAAAATGCGCTTGCCTGCGCCGTCATCTGTTTCAGGATCCGGATAATCGTTGGGATAGACGTCGATCAGCTTGACGACGAAGTCTGAATCTGTGCCTGTGGTGGATACTTTTAATTTAGGCGAGATCGGTCCAGCGATGGTGACGTCTTCGGTCAGCGGATCTGTTTGATAGACGAGCACGTCGGCGCGGGTAGAGGCGAAACGCTGATCGTCGACCATATAGCGCTGTGGCACGGTGTCAGTGGTGTAGCCGACAAACGGAACTGGATGCGCAGGGTCGCTGATGTATTCGTCAGAGCCTTCTTTGTCGGCGGGCGGATCGAAAGAGAGTTTGCCGTCCGCGTGGAAGTAGAGTGTCTTAGGCTTTGCCGGTGAGGGCGGCCATGTGTCGTAGGTGCGCCAGACATTGGTTCCCGTCTCAAAGACATAGGCCTTCGGCATCGCCGAGCCCTTGCCTTTCAGGTAGTACTCGAAGAACGGAAACTGGATGTTCCTGCGGAAGAATTCTGCGGTTTTGGCGTTGAACTGCGCGTCTCCGAGATGATCGCCATTGCTGCGCGCCCATCCGCCGTGCACCCACGGGCCCTCGACCAGTGTGGTGGTTGTGCCTGGATTGAATTTGTTGATCGCGTAGAAGGTGTTGTACGGCCCAGACAGATCTTCCGCATCGAACCAGCCGCCTACGACGAGCACGGCGCATTTCACGTTCTTCATATGCTGTGAAAGATCGCGCGCCTTCCAATAATCGTCATAAGTGGTGTGGTACATCTGGTCGTTGAAGAGCGGGTTTGACCCTTTCAGGTATTTCGCATCGAGGTTCGATGTGGGGCCGACGTGGAGGTAAAAGTCGTAGGCGTTCGGCGTGCCGAAATCGAAAGGTGTTTCGTGTTTTGGTAACGACGGCTCATCGAATGGCTTGAAGAAGGTGTAGAATCCGAAATTGGCATCGAGCATGAACGCGCCGCCGTGATAAGCATCGTCTCCTTTGAAAAGATTTGTCATCGGAGCCTGCGGTGAAGCAGCTTTCAGTGCAGGGTGCGAATCGATGATGCTGGCCGAAGTGTAGAAGCCGGGATAGGAGATTCCCCAGATGCCCGCTTTGCCGTTGTTGTTGGGCACATGCTTCAGTAGATACTCCAGCGTGTCGTACATATCGGAGCTATCGTCGACGTCTTTGGGGGATTTCTTGTCGTCGATGTGCGGCGTCATTTCGAGAAACTTGCCCTCCGATAGATAGCGCCCGCGCACATCCTGGTAGACAAAGATATAGCCTGCTTTTTCGAACTCATCCGAAGGCCCGAGGCTCTTCTTGTATTGGTCTTCGCCATATGGTGCGACGCTGTAGGGCGTGCGATCGATCATGAACGGATAACTCTGCGAGGTATCCTTCGGCACATAAACGGAGGTGAACAGGTGAACGCCATCGCGCATGGGGATGCGGTATTCATATTTTGTGTAATGCGCTTTGACGTAGTCTTCTTCGGGCGCAGCAGGTTTGTCTTGAGCCGTTGCATAAGGGAGAAGTATGCCGGCAAAGAGACACAGGCAGACAATGTGAATCCATCGTTCTTTTTTCATGGGACCTCGGCCATGGATGAATATTGGTGAATAGAGAAAAGACAGTCTAACGGATCAGTGCATCAATCGCCGCCGCTTATTTTGCTTTCTGTTCGTAATATTCTTGCAGCACTGAAAAAGCCTTCTTCTTTTCGCCCTTGTCGGAGACCAGGCCTTTGCGGTTGTAATAATCCTGGATGCCGGGAAGCTGCCGCATCGGCGAACGGAAATCCATGAGGAGCCACGGCGTCATGCCTGCTAGAAACGGGATGTTGTTGAGCATCTGAAACTGCTGCTCAAATACGTTCGCCTGGTACTCTTCGCTGAAGCGGTAGTCCGCATCTTTGTGCAGGCCGGCCTTCGCGCCTGCGCCAAATTCGCTGACGATGAGCGGCTTGTGCATTGGGTTTTCCCACTTGATCTGAGGGATCTCGCTTGGCTTGCCGCCATACCAGCCAAAGTACTCGTTGTATCCAAGCACATCGAGATATTGCCCTAGCGGATCGTTCATCACGATTGTCTTATCGTCAGCATGGTGCGGTATCACCACTGCCGAGGTGATCAGGCGCGTGGAGTCCTGCTGACGCGCCAGTCCGGCAAGCTTGCCGATAAATTCGGTGCGCTCAGGGCTGATCGGGGTTTCGTTCGACATCGACCACATGATCACGGATGCTTTGTTGCTGTCGCGTCGGATCATCTCGTGAAGCTGCTGGCTGGCGACGTCGAAGGTATGAGGGTTCGTCCACGCGTTGCCCCAGTAGACGGGAATCTCAGACCATACGAGGATGCCGAGTCTGTCGGCGACGCGGGTCATATGCTCGTCGTGAGGGTAGTGCGCGAGACGCACAAAGTTGGCGTTGAGCTCATGCGCCCAGCCCAAGAGTGTCTCGGCGTCCTGTTCCGACCAGGCACGCCCGGAGCGGTACGGCGCTTCTCCTTGTATGCAGATGCCGCGCAGGAAGAGAGGCATGCCATTCAGCAGGACTTTTTCGCCTTGGACTTCCACCGTGCGGAAGCCTACGTCGTCTTTGAGTACATCGCTGCCCGCGTGCATTTCCACGCTGTAGAGCTTGGGCGCATCAGGCGACCAGCGGTGCAGATCAGTCGCAGCGAAAGAAAAGGCAGCTTTGCCGGAGATGTCCGTTTCGGCGGTCTGCTCGATCTTTAGCTCGGGGATGCGCAGCGTTACCTTTTCGCCGGTGGCTGCTCCTACAAGATGCACATATCCGCTGAGCTTATCCTCGATACCTTTTTGTAGTTGGAGCGAGTAGTCGTCGATGAAGCTGTCGGGGACTTCGACCAGGGAAACTTCGCGCGTGATACCGCCATAGTTCCACCAATCGGACTTGATGCCGGGGACGCGCTCCACCTGACGTTGATTGTCGGCTGCGATCACTGCAAAATTGCTGCCGGGCTTCAGGACGCTGGTTATTTCGCAATCGAAAGGAGTAAAGCCGCCTTCGTGCCGGCACACGTAATTGTCGTTCACGAAGACGTGTGCCGCATAATTGACCGCGCCGAAGTGAAGAAAGACGCGGGTGTGCGGCTTCGGTTGATAATCGAAGTCCCGTTGGTACCAGAGTGTGCCTTCATAGAAGAAAAGCTCGGGCTTTTGCGAGTTCCAGTCGCCCGGCACCTGAAGCGTCGGGGATTGTGCAAAGTCATATTCCTGCAAGGGGCCGCCTGGGACAGGATGGCCATTTTTTGCGTAGCCATTCAGGTTCGGTTTGTCAGGATCGCCCAGGCCATTCTTATACGGGTCGACTATGTAGTGCCATGAGCCATCCAGGCTGGTCTGCTGACGATGGTCCACATCGACAAGCAGCGTTGTGGGCTGCTGTGCTTTGAGAGAGGTGACGCTGGCAAGAAAAATGACAAGGGAGGCAGTGGTCAGACCAGATTTGCGCATGCCCACCATGTTACCGCTTCTGTCTATCTAGAACATTCTCGATTCCTGGCTGCTCTTATGGATTGCGAAAAGCAGATCCTTCGCTCAGGATGACAGTTCTTTTCATCCAATCAATCGATACGTCCTAAGGTTTATGGGGAGTGCCCAGGCGAAAGCGATTCGCCAACTCGAATTCGTCGCGGAGCTCAGGCGTTTTCAAGTGCTCGCGCAGATGAGTCAGACGCTGCTCGAGCGCGAGCAAAGTGGCCGACACAGCTTCTGCGTTTGTATGCGCAATATCGCGCCACATGGAATATGGACTGGCACCGAGCCGTGTCATTTCACGCAGAGCGCGTCCACCGATGGCGCGAAGATCTTGGTCGTCGGGGAATTTGTCTTCGAGCAATGCGCTGAGGGCCGTCGAGACGAATTGCGGAAGATGACTCACCCATGCGCATAGTTCATCGTGACGCGCTGCATCGAGCTCAAGGACGCGGCTGCCGAATTTCTGTACCCATTCTCGCCATTCCGCTGCTTTGGTGCTTGCTTCCGGTGACATGCCGGAACTGCCAGCGCACTCGGTAAAGAGCCACACGGCGCCGCGAAAGAGTTCGGCATCGGCGTTTGCGACTCCGCCGAGTTCTTTACCCGCCATAGGATGGCCCGGAAGAAATCCCGGTTTGTCCGGCTGGTTGTAGTTGCCGGCAGAGCGTTCGCACAGGATGCGTTTCACACTGCCAACATCGGTGACAAGCTGATTTGGTTTCAGGATAGGAGCGAGTTGATCCAGCCATTCAAGAATGCTGAAGACCGGGCCGCTGAGCAGAATGAGATCGCTCTGTTCGGCTGCGGTCAGTGGCTCTTCCGCAACGATGCTGATGGCTCCACGGCTCAGGGCCGTTGCAGTTTGAGAGGCATCGCGGTCCCACCCGAATATGTTTCCGCTGAAGCCATTCTGGCGCAACGCCATTCCGACGGAGCTGCCGATCAGCCCGGTACCGAGAATGGCGATGCGCGCAATAGGCATAACTAGCCGATGATCCTCTCGACGGCAGGCGCAATCATCCGCAGCTCATTCATCAGCTTCGCGAACTGCTCGGGGAAGAGTGTCTGCGCGCCATCAGAAACGGCCTTGTCAGGATTAGGATGCACTTCAATCAGCAAGCCGTCTGCTCCGGCGGCGACTGCGGCGCGCGCCATGGCGGGAACTTTGTCGCGAAGGCCGACGCCATGCGACGGGTCGCCGAGCATGGGCAGGTGCGACAGCTTCTTTACGACCGGAATGGCAGAGATGTCCATTGTGTTGCGCGTGTAAGTTTCAAAGGTACGAATGCCGCGCTCGCAGAGCATTACCTCGTAGTTGCCGCCTGACAGGATGTATTCCGCCGAGAGTAGCAGCTCTTCAATAGTGGCGGCGATGCCGCGCTTCAACAATATTGGCTTGCGTATCAGGCCGAGCTCACGTAGTAGGTTGAAATTCTGCATATTGCGCGCGCCTACCTGGAAGACATCGACATAAGGCAGCATCAGCTCAATCTGCGAAATCTCCATGACCTCGCTGATAATGAGCAACCCGGTTGCATCGCCTACTTCGCGCAGTAGTTTGAGCCCTTCAAGGCCCATACCCTGGAAAGAATACGGCGAGCTGCGTGGCTTGAAGGCGCCTCCGCGAAGAAATTTCGCGCCAGCTGCTTTTACCTTCTCCGCGGCAGCGAAGATTTGCTCGCGGCTCTCTACCGAGCACGGACCAGCCATGACGACGATTTCTTCGCCGCCGACGGTGACTCCATTGGGGAAACGGATCACCGTGCCTTCTGGGCGAAAGCTTCGGCCGGCCAGCTTGTATGGAGAAGAGATACGATACGCTTCCGCCACTCCATCCAATACTTCAAAGTCCTTTACGTCAAAGGCTGCGGGCGTTCCGACACCCGCGAGAATGGTCTGGACTGTGCCCGTGGTGCGATGGACTTTGAATCCCAGCTCCAAAAGCCGCTCGGTAACATGTTGTATTTGTTCTTCGGATGCATGCTCCTGCATGGCAACGATCATGATTGCTTTCCTGTCCCCCCTGCTTGCACATCCTGCTTTTGGGCAGATGCGGATCTCTGTGAGGCTAGTTCGTCCGACTGCAGCGCTCGCATCACATCAATGATGCGCTCATAGATGTGCACGAGCTCAATATCGGGCAGGGGGCCCTTATTGGCTGCACGCACTCTCTCGAAGATCACGCGCTCACGGTTCGGTTCATACACGGGCAGATCGGTCGCCTGCTTCAGCTTGCCAATGGCTTGTGCGGCGAGGGCACGTTCACTAAGGAGCGTCACAATCTGTAGGTCGATTGCATCGATCTTCTTGCGCCAGTCTGCAATATCCATGTAGTTCCTTCCTTTCGAGCGCGCGGCAACACACCTGCGCTGGAGTTGAATTTGCCGGAATCTTAAGCGGAATTAACGGGCCAGCGCCACGGATTGACGCAGACCCTTGATAAATCGTGCGATCGAGGTCGGGGCTTCATCGCGGGTGGACTGCTCAATCAGCGAAACGATGGCGCTGCCGACAACGGCCGCGTTCGCGAATTCACCAATGGTTGCGACATGTTCAGCGTTCGAGACGCCGAAGCCGACAGCAATCGGTAAATCTGTAAATTTGCGCAACCGCTTGACTAACTCTTCCGCATCCTTTGCAAGCGTCTGCTGCGTGCCGGTGATACCGGTCCGCGAGATTGCGTAGACGAATCCTTGCGAAACTTTTGCGATCCGCTGCAGGCGCTCATCGGGACTGGTGGGTGCAGCGAGGAAGATCGGCGCCAGCTGATGCTTGTGTAGCTGATGCAGATATTCGTCTGCTTCTTCGACGATCATGTCTGTGATCAACACACCATCGACGCCGGCCTCTTTGGCCGTGGCGCAGAAGCGCTCCAGCCCGAAGCGCAAGACAGGGTTGAAGTAGGAGAAGATGACCAGGCCCGCATGCGGACGCTCGCGCCGTAAGTCCGCAGCGAGAGCCAGCACATCAGAGAGCTTCGTGCCATTTTGCACTGCGCGTTCGCTTGCGCGTTGAATGATCGGGCCATCGGCCAACGGATCGCTGAAGGGCACGCCCAATTCGAGAACATCCGCACCCGCGTCGATTGCGGCCAGCGCAATGGCGCGCGTTGTTGGCAGATCGGGATCGCCGGCCGTCAGGTAGATTACCAGTCCCGGCTTGGTGCTGAAACGAATCGGCATGGTTGTGTCTAAAACTCCGTCAAGCGCCCTTGAGCTTCAGTTCGCGGGATAGGATTCCCATGTCTTTATCGCCACGTCCTGAGAGGTTGATTATTAGTATGTCATGTCGAGATAGAGTCGGTGCAAGCCGGATGCACTCGGCCACGGCGTGCGCGCTTTCAAGCGCGGGCAGAATGCCTTCTGTGCGCGCCAGGGTTACAGTTGCGTCGAGGGCGGCCTGATCGTTTGCCGAGGTATATTCGGCGCGTCCGGAGTCATGCAGCATCGCGTGCTCGGGTCCGATCGATGCGTAGTCGAGTCCCGCGGAAACGGAATGCGTCAGCGCAATCTGTCCGGCGTCATCTTGAAGAACGTAGGAAAATGTCCCTTGCAGCACGCCGGGCGATCCGCCCTGAAAACGTGCGGCATGTTCTCCGAGTGCAGCGCCGCGTCCGCCGGCTTCGACGCCAATCAGGCGGACGTCTTTATCAGGAATGAATTCATAGAAGGCTCCGATGGCGTTCGATCCGCCGCCAACGCAGGCGATGACCGCGTTCGGCAAGCGGCCCTCTTTCTCGAGAATCTGTTCGCGCGCTTCTTTGCTGATGACGCGATGGAAATCACGCACCATCATCGGGTAGGGATGAGCGCCGAGTACGCTACCTAATAGATAGTGCGTGGTGCGGACGTTCGTGACCCAATCGCGCATAGCTTCGTTGATGGCATCTTTCAAGGTGCGCGAGCCGGAGCTTACGCCGCGTACTTCAGCGCCAAGAAGGCGCATGCGGTAGACATTCAGCTCCTGCCGTCGCATATCTTCTTCGCCCATGTAGACGACGCACTCCATGCCGAAGAGCGCGCAGACTGTAGCCGTAGCTACGCCGTGCTGACCTGCGCCGGTTTCGGCGATGATGCGCTTCTTACCCATGCGCTTGGCGAGCAGGCCCTGGCCGATACAGTTGTTGATCTTATGCGCGCCGGTGTGCAGCAGGTCTTCGCGCTTGAGGTAGATCTTCGCGGCGCCAAGCTGTTCCGTCAGGCGAGAGGCGAAATAGAGCGGCGTGGGGCGTCCGGCGTAATCGCGCAACAAGGAGTCTAGCTCCGCGTGGAAGGCCGGGTCGGTCTGTGCCTCGGCATAGGCTTGTTCCAGCTCTTCGAGAGCGGCCATCAGAGTTTCGGGCACGTAGCGCCCGCCGTATGCGCCAAAGCGTCCGGTGGACTTTGCAGCGGTTGGATGTGTCGCGGTGCTCACGATCAATTCCCCTTATCTTTTCAGCTTACGCCATCATCTCGATGAGACTGTGATTTCATTGGCCGCCATTTTTGCCGCAGTGACAAACGCTTTTACCCGTGCCGGATCTTTCCTGCCGGGCGCAGATTCTACGCCGCTTGCTACGTCGACGCCCCACGGATCGAGAAGACGGATGGCTTCGGCTACGTTTTGAGGATTCAATCCGCCGGCTGCTATTAGCCGCAGGCGAGGCGCGGAATCCAGAAAGCTGCGGCTTGCCGCCTGCCAGTCAAAGCGAATGCCGGTTCCGCCGACTGCGGTTGCCGTGCGCGAGTCGATCAATACGGCATCGGCTGCGTTGTTTTCGCGCAGAGCATTCAGCTGCGTTGCGAGGTCTTGCGCATAATGGATGACCCGCAGAATGCCGAACGCCGGTCCAAAATGTGCGCGTAGTTTCGATGGCAGGAGCGGGTCGTCTATCGAGTGCAGTTGTGCCCCGGTCAGGCCACTGTCTGTCACAGTCCGGACAATTTCATCGAAGCCTGCATCGACGAAGACGCCATATTTTTCGATCGTTTCCGGGAGGTGCGGCGTGATGCGGCTCACGGTGTCAATAGTGACTTGCCTCGGACTCGTGGCGAAGACAAAGCCGACCGCGTTCGCGCCAGCTTCGACTGCAAGCTGCGCGTCTTCGAGGTTCGTGTTGCCGCAGATTTTGATCCACATCGGTTTATATCCGCGCGGCGACAGGTTGCAGCAACTGCGCCAACGCCGCACCTGGAGATGGTTGACGCATCAGGGATTCGCCAACGAGAAATGCGTGATATCCGGCCGCGCGCAGACGTTGAATGTCATCTGCGGAATGAATACCGCTTTCCGCCACGTGCAGGGCGCCGCGTGGCAGTTGCTCGGCCAGATCGAGCGAGTTTCCCAGCCGTACTTCAAACGTTTTCAGGTTGCGATTGTTTACGCCAAAGGCATCACAGCCCAGGTCGCGTGCGCGCTGTAATTCGTCGGCAGCATGCACTTCGCAGAGCACGTCCAGCTCATAACGATGAGCAGCGTCATTTAGCGTGGTCAGCTCAGAATCAGTCAGTGCGGCCACAATCAGCAGAATCGCATCGGCGCCATGTGCGCGCGCTTCCACAATCTGGTATTCGTCGATCATGAAATCTTTGCGCAGGCAGGGAATCGTAACTGCAGCGGAAGCAATTTCAAGATTCTCCAGGCTGCCTTGAAAAAATGGCTCATCGGTCAATACAGACAGGGCAGCCGCGCCTGCATCTGCCAACTCCAATGCCAGCGAGCGGACATCGAACTCAGGTCGGATAAGGCCCTTGGAGGGAGAAGCTTTTTTTAATTCCGCGATGATCGCGGGTGATTTCTGAGAGCGTGCGCGGAGTGCCCGCGCAAAGCCACGCGGAGCATGCTTTGAGGCGCGCTGTTCCAGCACATGAAAGGGCACGCGCTCTTTGCGCTCAGCGACCGTTTCCCGGGTTTTGGCAAGAATTCGTTCCAGATGCATGGAGATGTCCAATAAAAAGCTACAAGACTAGTATAGCTTTTAGAAAAGGAACACTTCTGCTATGCCCATGCTCTCTTCGGCGTTCATGCGCCGCGCTGTCATGATGTCAGCGATTTTACTGGCCGTTCGTCTCTCGGCTGCTGCTGCGCCTATCACAATTACCGCTGATCTTTCTGAAGCCCCAAGGAAGTTATGGCATGCCGATCTCGTGATTCCTGTTCAGCCGGGTGAGGTGACTTTGACGGCCGTCAAATGGGTACCCGGCAACCATCGCCCTACGGGGCCGATCCAAGACCTGACGGGAGTCGCCTTTCGCGCCAATGGACAGACGTTGACCTGGCGCCGCGACGATGTCGATCTTTATGCTTTTCATATCACCGTGCCGGCAGGCGTTTCCACGTTGGAAGTCCATGAGGATGCCATCGTAACCGCGCGCGTCTCTGACAAACTGGCCATGCTGGAATGGGAGAAATTCCTGCTCTATCCGGTAGGCACTCCGGCTCGCGAGATCCAGATGCAGCCGTCCATCAAAGTCCCAGCGGGCTGGGGAGTTGGCACCGCGCTCACGCCGACTGGAACGGATGGGAACACGACGCATTTTGCACCGGTCACTCTGGAGATGCTGGAGGATTCGCCTGTCCTGACCGGCAGATACTTCAAGGAAATTCCGTTGGCTCCAGATGTGACGCCAAAGCATTTTCTGGATGTGGCCGGAGACGCTCCGGAAGATGTTGATCTGCGTCCGCAGTTTGTCACTGCGATCAACAATCTTGTTCATGAAGCGGGAGCGATGTACAACTCGCACCACTACAACAGCTATCACTTCCTGTTGACGCTGTCTGACTATGCCGGAGGCGAGGGCCTGGAACATCACCAGTCCTCAGATAATGGAGTCGGTGAAAAGGGCTATGCCGACGATGAACACGCGGTGCTCGAAGCAGACCTGCTTCCGCATGAATTCACGCACTCGTGGAATGGGAAATATCGTCGCCCAGCAGGATTGGCAACACCGGACTACGCCACGCCCATGCAGGGGAAGCTGCTCTGGGTCTATGAAGGCATGACAGAGTATTTGGGAGATGTGCTCGCCGCGCGGTCGGGCTTCCGCACGCCGGAACAGTATCGCGAAGATCTGGCTTATACAGCGGCCAATCTCGATGACCGGCCCGGTCGCACCTGGCGCAATACCGAGGACACTGCTGTTGCCGCCTCTATCCTGCGCAGTGGCAATCCTGCATGGTCGAACTGGCGGCGCGGTCAGGATTATTACCAGGAAGGTGAACTCCTCTGGCTGGATGCGGACACGACGATTCGACAGCTGACACATAACAAAAAATCGCTGCACGATTTCCTGGTTCTATTTGTCGGCAAGGGCGATACCGGGCCGATGGTTGTGCCGTATACCTTCGATGATGTAGCCAACACGCTTAATGAAGTGGTTCCTTATGACTGGGCCGGATTTCTCCGCGAACGCGTGACGACGCTCAATCCGCATGCAAACCTCGCGGGCATCGAGCATGGCGGCTATAAGCTCATTTACACAGATACACCATCCGGCTACGAGCGAGCCCTGCTGTCCGTCAGCGGTAATTTCGATGCGTGGTTCTCTGCGGGGCTCCACATGAAGCGTGATGGATCGATCGCGGATGTGCGTGTCTACTCGGCTGCGGATGAGGCAAAACTCGCGCCCGGCGAGAGAGTCATTGCTGTTAACGGACGAATCTTCTCCGGCGATATTTTCCGCGATGCGCTCAAGCATGCCAAAGGCAGCCAGGAACCAATCCATCTCATCGTTCAGTCCGATACGTATATCTATCCCATCGATCTGAACTATCACGAAGGCGAGAAGTATCCGGCGCTTCAACGGGTAGAGGGAACACCTGCAGTCCTCGATGACATCATTAAGCCGATGACGGCAGTGCAGCCTGTTTCTGCGGCGAAGAAATAGCAGCACTAAAGTATGAGCCTCGACGGTGAACTGATACGAAAAGCAAGCGTGCGTCGATTTTTTGTTTTTGAGAAAATCGACTACTGGACTTCGCTCACAAAAACTGCAGTCGTCAACCCTGCGACTGTGGCGGTTCCTGTTTTCGGGTCGAATGTAGATTGACGTGTTAACGCATCGCTGGAATGTTGCTGTATTGGGTGCAGATGCAGTCGAAGCCCCTGCAGCTGGCCGTCTGAAAAAGCTACCTGCTGGTTCGTGGCATTAAAAAATACCACGATGTGCTTGTAGGGGCCATAGTTTCGTCCATTCGCATCCAGCTTCATGACGATCAATCCGGGTATCTGATTCTGTCCTGTGTTCAGGAAGGTGAGATTCTGCTGTACCTGCTCGAAGGTTGGCATGTGAAACAGGTCTGAGCTGTAGCGGATCTCCATCAGTTCGCGAAATGCTGTGCCGCTGTACGCGATGTTTTGCGGTTGTGGTGTATATCCAACATTGCTCAGCAGCGGCTCCATGATGGGCCACTGGCCGCTGTTCTGACTGGCCAACGGCAGGCCAATGCCCCAGTTTGCTGTCTTTCCACTCCAGTCAATCTTGTTGAACCAGTCGCCTGAATCGTAGCTGTTCTGGTCCATGTCTTTTGAGCGCAGCAGGTCGTCGCCAGCCTGGAAAAATGGAATACCCTGTCCCAAAGTGACCAGGCTCATGCCCATCACCTGCCTGCGCGCACGCGTCGCGATGCTGTCGTTGAAGCTGGACTTGAGCTGTACAGCATCAAACAGATCCTGATTGTCGTGAACAGAGCAGTAGTTTACGGCTTCGATCGGCGTTGCCGTATATCCGGTTGGCTGGCCGTTGTAGTTCACCTGCGCTCCGGTAACAGTCATGCCCGCGCTGTCGATGAAGCTGTAATCGCGCAGATTGCCCGTAAGGCCGACTAGAATCCAATCGGCATATTGCAGGAGTTGACTCTGCTGATCCGGTTGCGGGGTGTTTGCATTGGTGTAATCGCTTGGATCCGTGAACAGTCCGGTGGCAAATCCCTGCACGCGCTCATCGGTGAAGGGGCTGCCGCCGCGAATGCCGTCACGGATCCGGTCGTTGAATGTACCGATGCCAAAGCCATAGAGATTGACTTGATCGGCGTTCGGCCCGATCTGGTTATTGACTGTGTCGCCGAAGTTGAAGCCTTCGCCATAGATGTAAATCTTTGAGCCATCGACACCGTCCTTCTCCGGCGTGAGGGCGCGAAGTGCTGCTTGAATGTCCTGCATGTTGTAAACGAAGTGGAAGCTCATGATATCGAAGCGGAAGCCATCGATCTTGTACTCGCGCGCATTCAGCACGAGCGTATCGATCATCAGCTTCTCCATCATGCGGTGCTCGCTAGCTGTATCCGGACAGCATGAGCCAGTCTCGAGATTTCCGTTTGCATCCAGGCGGTGGTAGTAGCCGGGCACAACCTCGTCGAGATTCGAGTTCGGCCCCTCACCACTGGCATTCGTGTGATTGAAGACCACGTCCTGCACCACTCGCAGCCCAGCCTTGTGCAGTCCCTCCACCATCGTGCGGTATTCGCGCACACGGTTGTCGGGATCGATCGCATAGCTGCCTTCCGGCGTCATAAAATGCACTGGGTCATAGCCCCAGTTGTAGCCGTCACTGCCCTGGATGGCGGTGACAGCGGCCTGCTGCTGCTGGCCATCGGGTGGATATTGCGACAGATCGCCGGTGGTCTGCCATGTAGATTTATCCTCGTTTACGCTCGCGAAATGGAACGATGGAAGAATGTGCACGGCCTTCAGCCCGCTTTGCGCAAGCGCGCGCAGGTGCTGCATGCCATTCGCGTTCTGATCGTCGAAGGCGTCATACATGCCACGATGCGCCTGTGGAACGGTCGGATCATTCACGCTGAAGTCGCGGATATGCAGCTCATACAAGCTCAAGTCGCCCAGGCTTCGCAACGCGGGCGAGCCTACATGGTCCCATCCATCAGGTTTCGTCGCATCGGAATCGAGGTCCGTGATCCGGCTCTTCACTCCGTTCAATGCGATGTCGATCGAGTAGGGATCCGTGGTGACATTCGTCTCCAGAGATGCGTTGATCTGTACCCATACGCTCACGCTGTATAGGTAGTACTTGCCCTTCCAGTTGCTCTTGCCTTGGGCCGTCCACACACCATTGTGTTCTTGCATGGGAACGTTAGCCGATGGCGTCGTGTCATTTTCCTGATCGAAGAGCAACAGAGAAACAGACTGTGCGGTGGGCGCCCATAACTTGATCGTCACTGGAGAAGAATCATCGCCTTGCCGATCATCGCTCTCAGAACGATCTGCATGATGGAAGACCACGCCAAGCTTGCCTGGGTAATAGTAAAGATCATCGAGTGCACCTGCATCCTGAATGCCGGTGGCATATTGCAATGTGCCACTTTGCCCTATGACAGAGAGCGCGATCTGTCCCTTGAGAGCCTGCTCAACGGTTGCAAGCTTCACGCTTGCCGGCACCTGTAGCACGGTATAGCTGGCGAGTTGCGGGTATCGTGTCAGCTCATCCTGCGAGAGTGTTCCCCCAACCGTCAGCGGAATCTGGGTTCCGCCGCTGATGCCGGTGCTGGTTAGATTCAAGCCGCCGGTCAGGCTGGTGTTGAGTACATATGTGGCTCCGGTCTGGAAGTATTGCGGCTGAATCGCAAGGTGTGTGCGGTCCAGCCAATATGCCTGTTCGACGCCCAGGATGCTATTCGATATCTGCTGCTGCGTAGGCTGCGTTGTAAAGACGGTCGCGTTGCCGTGGATCACCCACGCTTCGTTGAACTGCGTGATTTGTAAATGCTGATCTGGTCCAGGGTCTTTGATCTGTCCCTGCGCGCAGTTGTTGATGATGAATCCAAGATCGCCTGTGGGCGTGCCCTGGTTGGGGTTTACCGTAACGTCGAAATAGACGCCATAACTGTCACTCCCGGTAACTGATACCTCGGTCTGGCACCAGACGGCATTTTCAGTCGAGGCATTCCATGTGTAGAGAGCCCACCCGGTGTAGTTCCCGTCAGGGCGAAAATAGTGAATGCGAACTGAGCCTGCCGGGATTGGAGGGGCGGTCGCCGCCCGTGCTGGGGATGCCTGAAAGAAGAAGATGACAAGCAATAAAAAGCTGAGAACAGATTTAATCTGGCCCCTGCAGGCTTTGGCTCTGGATGTCATGGTGGCTCTCCCACTCGGGTCGTGGTTGGCATGAGGCAACGATACGGGTGCGGCCACGGTGGCACACATCACCCCGGCCTCATTTCGTGCGCCGATAAACGTAATCGGCTCCGAGTTCCCATGTCAAGACAAAGAATGGTGGACACCAGGAATCCAGGAGGGCCCCCCTCCCTCCTATCTTTTTGCTAAATTCATCTAAACAAAAGGACTTGGCTGCAGATGTGGGCTGCGGGTGACGTGTTTACTTGCACAAGGACAACCGCTAGCATCCAGTGGATTTTCCGGTACCTACTATCAGGATATCGGATCAGGCGTATATTCTCTGCCAATGCTTGTTGGGACGACTAAATTTAGGAAGAGATTTTTCCGCATGATTGCTGTGAGGGACTCCGAGGGCTTTTGAGAGGGAGGAATTTGCCGGGAAGAAAAGCAGATTCTTCGTCGCTATGCTCCTCAGAATGACAATCAACTTTGGGTGGATCCGACCCGTACTTTACCTATCTTCTTTTTTAGCTCTATCAGCAGGAGGCCCTTGTATTTCTTTGAATAGCCAGATTCTGGCCAGGGCCCAGTCGCTCTTTACGGATCGTATGGACACTTTCAAGATACCTGCGATCTCTTCTACGGACAGTCCGGCGAAGTAGCGCAGCTCGACAACTTTTGCCTGCCTCGGATTGAACGCTTCCAGATGGTTGAGCGCTTCATGCAAAGCAAGTACTTCGTTTGAATCTTTCTCAGAGATCGCAAGATCCTCATTCAACTCAACGCGCTGAAACTGGCCTCCCCGCATGTCGGCGTGATGGGCTCGCGCATGGTCGACAAGCACGCGGCGCATGACGTTGGCTGCGACGGCGATGAAATGCTGGCGTCCCTGCCAGTCAATCTCGTCACAGGCGAGACGCATGTAGGCCTCATTGATCAAAGCTGTTGGCTGCAAGGTGTGGTCGGGACGCTCCCGGTACATGTATGACCTGGCTAACCGATGGAGTTCTTTGTAAACAAGGGGCAATAGCTTTTCGGCTGCAGACTCGTCGCCGCTCTTCATGGCCTGCAACAGCATCGTGACTTCACCGTGAGCTGCATGCATAGGACTTAGCTCCAGCTTGATGGCAAGAATTACAGCTCAAAGCCAGGGTGAGCGTATGCACTGCCAGAGGCCCCGCCGACCTGCAGGGATAACAGGCTAGGCTCTATGCGCGTGACATTGCAACTCCATTCATTTTCTCCAGTGCTGAATATTTTTTGCCGGTCGTAGCAGAAGCTTCTGCACTTTCTGCGTGCAGATTCCGCTTTAAAGAGTGAAGGCGGTCATAGGACGCCTCTAAAAAGGAGACAGATCATGAAACGAATCATCGCAATGGCGTTCTGTCTGGCCAGCCTCATCGTGGCCAGTCATGCATCGGCGCAGAATCACGTAGTCAAGGCGGACATTCCGTTCGACTTCACAGCGGGAGGCAAGCTTCTTCCCTCAGGAACGTACTTGCTGACATCAGACACGATTTCGCCCAATATCATCCAGATTCAGAGTCCCGGGCAGAATGTCGGAGTATTCAGCATGGCGTACGCCTCATATGCTGCCCCTGGAGATGTGTCGAAACCCGGTAAGCTGATCTTCAATCGATATGGCCATCAGTACTTCCTGAGCAAGATTCTGTGCTCATCCGCTTCGATGAACGTGCAACTTCCAAAGTCGAAGCTGGAAAAGAGAGCCCGGTCGCAGGAAGCTCAACTTCGCAGCAATGATCAGACCTTCGTTGCACTCAAGTAACAAGGAATGGCTTTGCTTCTGCGTGGCCCGGCGGCACGACCGCCGGGCCAGCTTTTTCCCCGAACGATTACCGCGAATCCTGGGGAAAAGACGCTGATTCCATCGCGAGGAACAAGGTAAATACCATTTTCTAGAGTTGTTGGAGTAATATTCTGCTACGCTCCCCCACATATCAGCACCATCCTTTTGAGGATCGCAAACCGGATTCCCTGGCTCTACTGTTCAACGGTTCCCGGAACTAGTAGTGCTGTGTTTGCAACTTGACCTCGTTCCAGCAGTGCACAGCCTGACAGAAATCGGACTAAGTCTGTGCTTTATGGAATGAGGGCTCTATGGAAACTCGACGAGAGCTGGCGGAACAGTTGTTTATGACCGCACTTGCGCTCGAACCAACGGAGCGCTCCGCCTTTCTAAGTAAAGCCTGCAATAGCAATCCAGGACTAAGGCGCATGGTTGAAGAGATGCTGGCCGACGATGCGCGCGCGGGCAGCTTTATCCAGAATCCACCGTTCGATTTTCTCGAGCGAGCGATGCATCCTGGCGGAACATCCCATTCCCCTGAAAACAGCAACACGGCTTCAAGCCAGAGATTGGTTGGCAGATTCTCGCCGGGCCATATCCTGCTCGACCGCTTTGTGGTGATTCATTTTATCGCAAAGGGCGGCATGGGCGAGGTCTATGAGGTGGAAGACCGATTCCTGCAGGGTGTCCACGTTGCGATGAAGACAATTCTTCCTCACATCGCTGGAGAGCCGGACCAACAGCGGCGTTTCGAGCGAGAAGTGTTGGTGGCTCGGAAAGTAAGTCATCCGAATCTTTGTCCCATTTACGAGATGTTTCACTGTGAACAGGAATCGCCGGGCTTTTTGTTCCTGACGATGAAGCTTCTGCCTGGTGAAACGCTGGCAGCACAATTGAGGGAGTCCGGCTCCATACCTGTTGAGGAAGGCCTGGCGATTCTCAGGCAGGTCGTTCTTGGACTCGCAGCGATCCACGCCGCGGGCATCGTCCATCGGGATATCAAGTCGAACAACATCATGCTTGAGGGCAATGGTCCTGATGTGCGCCTTTGCATCACGGACTTTGGTTTGGCTCGCGCCGATGAGGCCGAAACGACGCTCCCGAGTAAAGGAGCCGTAGCCGGAACACCGGACTACATGGCTCCGGAGCTATTTCTGGGGCACCTTCCGTCGCAGGCCAGTGATCTTTTCGCTCTCGGCGTTGTGCTGCATGAGGTTTTCACTGGCCAAAGGCCCAGGGCTGTGTCCGATCATTCTTCGATAGAAATCAGCCCGCGACTGAAGTCTTCAGGCTTGCCTGCGTATTGCGTCCATCTGATCACCGAATGCCTCAGCGAGGATCCCAAACGTAGATGTTTAGCTTTCGAGCAGACATTGAATGTACTCGGTGACAAATCCTCAACGAACGTTCGAACCAATGCATTTTGGACGCGGCGCCGCTTTATCGCCGCGACTGCGGCTACCGCTGGATTGGCAGGTGCGGGCGTCTGGAAGGATTGGGATCAGATTGATAATTTCCTGCACCCGCTGCCGGGGAAGCGGTTTGTGGCGCTGCTGAATTGGCCGAAAACTTCCGACGTTCGTCTTACGCCGATGTTGACCGGCGTCATCAGTGCAATCAAGGGTGAACTTGCACGTCTCGAGGCGTTTGACCGGGACTTCTTCGTGATTTCGCCTGAGGATGTGCTCACGGATGTTTCAGGCGCCGCTCATTTGAAGGAGATATGCGACCCCTTGGGAACAAATCTGGTTCTGGCCGCCACATGTTCGTATGAACCCAAAAGTTTTCAACTCCTACTGCGATTGCTCGACCCGTTGTCTACTCAGACGCTGCGGGAAAAGAGAATTACAAGCGCGCAGAATGAGGTCACTTCGCTCCCTGCCAAGGCCGTCCATGCGGCAGGGTCATTGCTCAACCTAAGCCGCTATCAACAGCACAACCAGCGTATCCAGCCGGGAACACAATCGACTGCGGCTTTTACTGCCTTCCAGTCTGCGGAGGCTCTGATGGGGCAGCCAAATGACACGGGACTCGATGCAGCGATCGAGAAATACCGGAAGGCAATTGAGCTGGATTCACACTACGCACTTGCTTATGCAAAGTTGGCCCTGGCCTATGTCCATCTCTACAGCCTTCGGGGGAACGCAGGTGCTCTCGAACTTGCGCGTGGAAATTGTGAACGCGCATTGGCGCTGGATTCGGGGCTCGTGGAAGGCTATGTCGCTAAGGCGGTCTTGCTGGAACAAATGGGAGACGAGGAGGGCGCGCTGGAACAGTTTGCGAAAGCGATTGCGCTCGATCCTTCTAACCCAAAGACGCTGTTGAATCAGGCGAGCGTTTACGTTCGTCAGAACCGCTTTGAAGATGCCGAGAGAACCTATAGCAGAGTCTTAATGGAGCGTCCCAACTGGTGGGTGATTCACAACGATCTGGGTTATGCATTGGACCGGCAGGGGAAATACCAGGAGGCGATCAAAGCCTTTCGCGCTGCGAGCGTCGCCGCACCGGGAAGCGCGATGGCCTTTGCCAATCTGGGTGGTGAATATCTTGTAGTTGGCGACTTTGCTTCCGCGGCTGAAAACCTCAAGAAGAGCCTGGCACTGAGTCCCAATGATCTGGCAGCAGCAAATACTTCTCTTGCTCTGCGCTCCCAGGGCAAGTACGCCGACGCGCTGCCGTTTGCCATGAAGGCCGTGCAATTGAATCCGGCTGAGCATACGAACTGGCTTGAGCTCGGCGATTGCTACTCCTCCATGCGTAACCGCACGAGCGAAGCCAGGAGCGCTTATCTGCGGGCCGCGAAAGAGGTGGAGCGGCATCTTCAAACAGATGCAACGAATGGCCCTGACTGGATGCTGCTCGCTCTCTACCGCGTCAAGTCAGGTGCTGCTGAAACGGCTCCATCGCTGATCAGAAAAGCGGAATCGCTGGGAGCTACTGATGTGGATTCGCAGCTCTACAAGGCAAGGATCTTAGAGCTGCTCGGAAAGCGTGAGGAAGCGCTGGCAACGCTGGCCGCATGTTTTCGCAAGGGCGCTTCTACTCTCCAGATTGAACCAGTCCCTGACTTGCAGTCGCTCCGGACGGATTTCCGCTATCGGCAGATGGAGCAGTCGAAGACTACAGCTATCCCCGAAATGGAATAGCAACTGGAAAGAGAAATTACCCGAGGAGGAATGGTTCGTGAAAAAACAAATGATATTCAAACTCATGACCTGCGTGCTGTTGGGCTCATTCGTCGGCTGTCACAAACCTGTCAAGGGAGTCATGCTATTGCCCGATCCGAAAAGCGGCATACCCGCGATCTATGCCGAGACGGGCGGCAGTGTGGAATTTAAAAGCGAAGCACCTGAATTTGTCATCACCTGGACGGGCAAGAACCCGTGCCAGGAAACAGAACTCGCGGGAAGCAATCATCAGTCCGTGACGTGTACCATCCCCAAGACTACGGAGCCTGGAACGTACACTTATACGGTTGATGAACATCTCCTTCCTCCAGGGAACGGTCAACCTCCACCAACCTTTCCACCATTCCAAGGCGTCATGTACATCAGACCTTGTCCCAGGCCCTGTTATTGGTGACCGCAGATGCAAAGACCCGTTGTTGCGGTGGTCCCGGGAGGGGACCACCGCGGGAGGGGAGAGAAACAAGGGTTAGTCTTCGAGATAGAACTGTATGTCCAGTGTGCGCAGGTAGGAGTGCAAACCGGCATCCTGAATCGGCATCACGTAGGCATCCGCACCGGACTCATTGACGTGTTCATGCCAGTAGCCGGCGGGTGTGACGAACGCAGCACCCTTCACCCAGTCCACGCGGATCGCGTCTTTGATGGAGCCGTCCGCATTCAGTTCCGGACCAATTAATGTGTAGACGCCGGGTTTCGCCTCGACTGCGAAATCGAGTGCAACGGACTGATGACGGTGCGGAAGCTGCCGCGTACCGGGAGGCACGATGCCGAACATGGACCAGAGCGTATGCGTAATGGTGAGCGTCTGGTCGAAGTTCTTATTCGCCAGCAGCACGCTTACGCGGCTGCGCTTGCCTGCGTTGGGGTCGTTCTTGGCCTTCTCCAGCTCGGTCATGATCATGGCATGCGTGTACAGGGTCGGCTGAAAACGGCTCTTTGATTTCTCCACGCCCAGATAGGCGAGCAGCGGCGAGTCATCCACCATGTAAAAGGCGGCATCGGCTTCCGCGTAGTGCGTAGCACCAATACCGGGCAACGCGAAGATGTCGCCTTCGCTCCACTCGATCGCGCCCTCGTCGGTCTCGGTGTAGCCGTTTCCGCGGATGACGTAGAAGAACTCGCTGGTGGCATCCGCTGAAGTCGCAATCGACTCGCCAGCCTTGATGCGCACGAAGCTCGCGAGCACGCCGGGGCCAGTTACGGGATAGTCGGTCTTCAACTCTCTGCTCAGATCGAGTGCCACGATATGTGTCGCGCCGTGCGCATAGAGTTCAGGCGAGAACTGCTTGACTGGAATGCGCGGCGTCGCTCCGGAAGATATAGGGTCTGCGGCCTTACTGTACTCAAAGATTTCGGCGTCTTGGGTGAGGGCATCTGTCGAGATTATTTTTGTGGAAAGTGCTGTATTCAAGTGTTTTTCCTTTTTGCCGAGGTGCAGTCGTCGGTTGCTCGGCCAACCTCAGATACAGTCTGGCTTTCGTGAACCTATCATGTATCTTTGGTTCTTCCGGAAGTTTTGGATTCTTTAGACTGGATACACTTCGGCGACTGAGGAGCGAATGGACAGCGTGACAGGGCCATCGCAGGAACGGATGATTCTGGTGGGAGCGAGCGACCCGCTACCCGAAGATCACTTCTGGTTTGATGGAGAAGGCTTCAGCGTCTATGCCGCCAAACAGCCGCGCAGTACATGGCAGGAGCATGTGCACGACTGCGTTCAGGTGACCGTGGGGCTTGAGCCAGCGCATATGCATGCGGAGTGGCGGGCAACGGGAAAGATTCGTCAAAGCAAGGAATTTATCGGAAACGCAGTCAGCGTGATTCCTGCGCGCGTTCCGCACAAGACACTCTGGCAGCGGCGAGCCGCGTTGATTCATATCTACATCCGCGAAGAGTTTCTCCGAAGGCTTGCCCTGGACGTCTTGCAGCAAGACTCCCTGGAACTTCAGCCCACCTATCTGGTTCGAGATTTACTCATCGAAGAACTCGCCCGTTTGCTTTATCTGGAGTCAGAGAGCGGGCATCTGAATGTCGCTGTAGCAAGCGCTGCGGTCACGACGCTTTGCGTGCGCCTGCTTCGCGCCTACAGCGTACGGAAGGGCGAGGCAGCGTATGCGACAGGTGGCCTGGGGCCGGCCCGTGAACGTCGCGTACGGGAGTACATCGAAGCTGACCTGGAACGCGATCTCTCGATTCAGGCTCTGGCGGAGGTTGTTGGATTAAGCCCGCAGCACTTCGCTGTGCTCTTTCGCGAGTCCACGGGATTCACGCCACATCAGTATGTGAATCATCGCCGCATCGCCTGCGCGCAGGAGCTCCTGAAGATAGAGAATCTGCCGCTCGTAGAGATTTCGATGCAGTGCGGCTTTTCCAGCCAGAGCCAGTTCATCACGACCTTTCGCAAACTGGCAGGGATGACGCCGGGGCGTTTCCGCGCATCGCTCACTGCTCCCCGGCGATAGATTTCTGTCTTGTTGTAACTCTTCGTACATGCCGCCAGAAGAACACCGGAAAAATTCAAAATTATGCGCTCTTTGAGAAAGCGCTGTGGCCGTTGGTTTTGCCAAACTGTCATAAGAAAGACGGTGGAGGTGCTTATGCAAGACAATGGAGCGAAGGCGATGGTATCGCGCCGAGCCTTTTTGGCAGCGGGTTCAGCGGCTCTGAGCGCGGTTTCACTTACAGGAACATTGGAGGGACAAATGACACAGGCTAAGACAGAATCCTGGGGACGCATACTCAATGGCAGAGTGGCTGTCGTGACCGGAGCGGCACGCGGGATTGGCCGGTCAGCAGCGGTGGCACTGGCGCATAGCGGTGCGAACGTAGTTGGAATTGACATCTGCGCTGTCGTCGATCCACGCTCAGGCGTTGAACCCGCAACTCGCGCCGAATTGGATCAGACTGGAGACATGGTCAAAAGCGAAGGCGTCCAGTGGAAGAGTTTTGTGCTGGACCAACGCGATCTTCCCGCGCTGCGCAAGACTGCAGAGACGATCAACGCGGAGTTCGGTCACATTGACATCCTGTTTGCCAACGCTGGTATTCAGGCGTTCCGTCCATTGCTGCAAATGGAAGATCCTGACTGGCACATCCAGATCGATGTGAATCTGACGGGTACAGCAAATGCCGTGCGCGCCTTCGCGCCGTACATGGTGCAGCAGGAGCATGGCCGGATCATCATGACCACATCGACTCAAGGACGGCACGGCACGCTGAACGGCGCAGCATATTCGGCCTCCAAGTGGGGCATCATCGGCTTGATGAAGTCTGCGGCGATGGAACTGGGCCGGCATGGCATAACCGTGAACTGCCTTGTGCCGGGACTGATCGACACACCGCTGACACGCCACGAGGAAAGATACGAACAAGCGCTGCAGGTGGCAGGACGTACGCCGACGGGCGACAAAGCAGTGGACGAAGAGACGGCTCGCAAGGTACTGCAGGGCAAATCGATTCTTGGAGTGCCATGGATCGATCCTGCAGAGATGGCTCCGGTCGTCGTATTCCTGGCTTCTGACGCGGCGCGCATGGTTTCCGGCTCTACGTACGACGTAACAGGCGGCGACAGCGCGAACAATGTCTAGTGGAAGCGTTCGAGAGGCTGACTCTGTCGGATCGTGATTCTGCCCTGGGCACGTGGCGCTGATTTGCCGACGGCGCGGAAGGAGTTATCGGTCTACGATAGGTAGTCAGGGAGCAGGAAGCCGTGACGACTCGTCAAGACAAGGTTCACTCTCAACTCGGGCGAGCGGCAGTGCAGATTTTTGCCGCGAACGATCGCGTGAACCAGCTTCTCATCGAAGAGCTCGACGCGGCCGCGTGGAGGGCCAAACCGCCCGGCAATGTCCGCAGTATTGCGGCGATTTTCACGCACATGCACAATGTTCGCACTAAGTGGATCAGGCTTACAGCTCCGCACCTGAAGGTTCCGCCGCAGCTCAATCGGGCGAGCTGCACGCCGCAGCAGGCCCGCGCGGGATTGGCCGAGAGCGCCGCTCGCTGCACGGAGATGCTTGCGGATGCGCTTGGCGATGAGGGTCGCGTCGAGACGTTTCGCAGAGACGGGTGGGCTCACCCCTGGCCGGTTGGCCCGGAAATGTTGTGCTACATGCTTGCTCATGAAGCTCATCATCGCGGACAGGTATGTATGCTTGCGCACCAGCTTGGATTCCCGTTGACGAACGTGGCGACGAGCGGGATGTGGAATTGGGAAAAGATCTGGAAAGAGTGCGGGGCTGGCCAGATAGGCTGCGGTGGTGGAGATGCTTCCGGCAGTGGTTCAGAACGCGGCGCCTATCGAAAGAATGCTACGCGAAGAAAGCCATGAGCTGTAGTTGAGAAACAAGCATCGCATGGATTCTTCGCCTGTGGCTCCGAATGACGCTGGTCTGTCTGCATTCTGTCTCTATTGAAGAAGCTGTAGGATCCGCTACAAGTTATCTGCTCGATATACTTGCACTCCGCTTCTTCTGCTTCTACTGCTTAATGACGGTGCCGTCGCGTAGCCGTATCTCTCCCCAGCCGCCATTCAGGTTGTTCTGTCCAGGCGTGAACGGAGATTTGGCCGCCTCTTTTTCATCGATCTCGATGCCCCAACCCGGCTTCTCATTTACCCAGAGGTATCCATCTTTCATCTCCGGGCAGCCGTGAAAGATTGCCTGCGTGCGTTCGTTGAAGGGCGAATATTCCTGAATGCCGAAGTTGTAGCAGGCAATATCCAGGGTCACATTGGCCATGTGGCCGACCGGCGAAACATCGCCTGGGCCATGCCATGCAGTTTTCACGCCATACTGCTCGGCCAGGATTGCGATTTTGCGCGCCGGACTGAATCCGCCTGCTTGTGAAACATGCACGCGAATATAGTCGATCAGTCGTCCCTCGATCAGCGGCTGCCATTCATGCGGGCTGTTGAAGAGTTCCCCCATGGCGATTGGCGTCGCGCAGTTCTGACGAATCTGCTGGAAGTAGCCGAGGTCTTCAGGGGAGAGCGGGTCTTCGAGAAAGAACATTTTGTACTGTTCGGCTTCTTTGCAGAAGAGCACAGCCTCGTTGGGCGTAAGGCGTTCGTGCATGTCGTGCAGCAGCCCAACTTCCTCGCCCAGTTCCTTACGGCTGATTTCCAGAAGCTTCAACGAGCGGCGCATGTCGTAGGCAGGCTCGAAGAGCGGTTTATCGTGGAGCGCTTTCAAAGGCACAGCTCCGCTGTGTGATGAACCATAGCCCGCCATTCCGGGGATTCCCACCTGGACACGCACATTGCGGAAGCCCTGCGCCATATATTGTTTTGCGTTCTCGACGACCTCCTGAAACTCATTGCCGCTGGCGTGCGCATAGGTGTCGACAGCTTCCCGGCATTTTCCGCCGACGAGCTGGTACACCGGCATTCCCGCCTGACGGCCTTTGATGTCCCAAAGAGCCTGGTCGATACCGCTGAGGGCATTGTTCAGTACTGGCCCGTTCTTCCAATAAGAACTGTCATAGCAGGATTGCCATATATCTTCGATCCTGTCCGTTGCCTTATTCAGCAGGAATGGCTTCAGATACTTTTCAACCGCCGGCTTTACCAGATCGGCTCGCTGCGTGAATGTGGCGCAGCCATATCCGTATAGCCCATCCTGGTCGGTCGTGATTTTGACGACGGTGAGCCGTACGCCGGCGGGCTCGGTTTCAATGACGCTGATGTCTTGAATGCGTGGGGCAGGCATTCCGCGAGTCGCGCGCGCAACCTGCTCTTCGGCTGGTAGAAGAGGAGCAGTCAAGCTGAACAGACCCGCCCCCGCGATGTACTTCAACAAATGACGACGATCAATGGACATTTTTATAGATACTCTCGCAGCTTGATCCGTGAGATCGCAAACAGTCCATTGATATCACAAGTTGTTGCGCGAATAGCGGGCGACATACCAATAAGAACGGGAGCATTAGTCACACGCAGGAAGTGTTTTTCATTCGACTCGCCTTGGCACAATCTTAACTAACTCTGATGTGACCATAGCCCCGATAGGGCACCGCGCCAAGCACAGATGATGCGTGACGAATCCACGAGTGTCCCGAAAACAGAGATCACTCGCAAATTGTTGGCCATTCGGGAGTTGAGCACCAATCTTCGGTCAGTTGTTGCCAAATCGAATCACTCATCGAGATGTTTCAGTCCCTTGGAACGGCGTCTTCCTGGGTCGCGGACGAATGACTGCCATTTCGTACTTTACCGGTTGGTAATGTACGTGTAGACCACATCCAGCCGGAACCTGTGATTGGGCCATGAGCTGGTTTGGAAAAGGCATCGCCCTGTTATCACCTGTCGAGATCGAAGTTTTTGAAAAGGTGCGCTACTGGAGCAATACGGCTGTGCATCCGGTGCTTGGAGGCTTATCCGACAAGGTATTTGCTCCACGGCAACAGAGAGAGCAGCTTGACCCCGAGATAGGTAATCACGAAGGTTGTGAATGCGATCGCAGGTATTCGCAGAAACGGATTTTCAATGAGCGGCGCCACGAGGGAGTGAATCGCGTTGAGTACGATGATGTGCGCCAGATACATGCCATAGCTCATGCGCGAAAGATCGTCGATGATCCGCCATAGGAGACTGTTTCCGCGTTCTGCACGAAGGTTTCGGAAGAGCAGGAAAATTCCCGCTGTCATGACCGCGACGTTCAGCGTGGTGAAGTTCCACGTCAACTCAAGGCTCTTTACTTCGTGCTCGTAACGAAGTCTGTATAGGAATCCTGCGAGGGTAACGGAGTAGCCTGCAACAACCATGCCGATTGCGATCCAATCGAGACGCAACGAAGGCGCCATCCAGAATCGCTTGATGTAAGCGGCGAGTACGGCATAGCCGATGAAGCCTGAGAAGTAGTAGAGGGTTGGCGTCGCATTCCAATAACACTCGCCCCATACGGCTGAGAAGAACAGGTGAATGAAGGGCAGCAACAGTGTGATGGCCCATAGCGCCAGGAAGAGCTCCATGCTCTTCCGGCTTGCCGAAACGATCCACGGTGAGAACACAGGCGCGATGAGGTAAATCGCCATCAGCATATAGACAAACCACAGATGGCCGACTTCAGTGCCGTAGTTGACAGGAATTTTTGCGATGTTGAGCAGAGCGGTCTGAAGGGAGATCGCCCCCTGCGCGTAGTAATAGAAAGCGTAAACCGCGCACCAGATCACAAAGGGAATTAGCACGCGGGTAAAGCGCTTCCGGAAGAATTTGCGTTCATCCCCGACGGGGAAAAGGAAGAATCCGGTAATCATCACGAAAAGCGGCACGCAGACGCGCAGGAGCGAGTTTGTCCATCCCACTGCCCAGGCTCCAGCCGTGTGCAGTACGGTTCCGCCTGAGCCTATGTACTCGAACTCGCCCGTGTGGATCTGCATGACCATATAAATGGCGATGACGCGCAAGAGATCGAAGCCGCGATGCCGCGTGTGGATGGGAGGAGCAGATATGTTCACGATGTATGGTCCCCAGTCAATGTCTTGATGATAGCCAAAACCTCATTCACGAAAAACGGTGTCGCGGGAAACCAGGTGGAAAGTTGCATAGACCGCGTGATACTCCGGCGCTGAGTCAGTCGACGATACATCGCCAAGTCGCGTGTCTGAGGCTGGTTGTGTTTTTCATTCCCGAAATCGTGCCACCAGCCTTGAGTGTGTTATAACTTTTTCTATATTCCAATGTGTTCATCTCATTTACCTGCGTTCGCTTGTTGTCTCTCCGGCTGTTGACCCTTACTTGTGGTCCAGGCTTGTCGGGAGATGACTGAATCGCATATCCGATGTCGCCGGTAAATCGAGACAGCAAATTAAGTTCAAAACAAATCAGAGCTACCTATAGGGTTGGCCTCGTGCCCAAGTGCCACGGGATCCATTTCTTTGGTTCGGTTTGCGTCTGAGGTGTTTTCTCTTCCGATAAGACTTTCCTTCACCAGCATCTACACAAAGGAAATGTCTTCATGTACCTCACTCGATTTTTGCGTGTTTTGCTTGCTGTTCCGCTTATCTTCAGCGTTGCTCCCATTCTCTCTGCGCAGACAACTGGAACTGGAACGATCACAGGAACCATCACCGATGCTTCCGGGGCCATCATTGCCAACGCACGCGTAGCTCTGCTGCAGACCGCAACCGGCTTGACCCGGTCTGTCACAACAAATGACAAAGGACTCTACATGGCCTCGGCTTTACGAGCCGGCGAATATCAGCTTCGCGTTGAGGCTCCCGGGTTTCAAGCCTCGGAACAAAACGGCATTACGCTCGAGGCCGATTCGACGCGATCCATCAATGTTCACCTCAGCGTGGGAACAGTTTCTGAAACCGCAACCGTAACGACAGCCGCGCCCGCACTCGAAACCTCTAACGGAGGCGTGAGCACGCTTGTCTCCGGTACGCAGCTGACGGAGCTCGCCTTGAATGGCCGGAACTTCACCCAGTTTCTTTCGCTGGGCGCGGGTGTCAGTTCCAGCCAAACCGGACAACGCATGGGACTTGGCCAGGAAGGCAATCCGCTGATGTCCATCAACGGCGGCAGGATCAACTCCAACGCCTTCACCTATGACGGCATTCTCGCAATGGATACGGGCGGCAACCGCGGATTGAATCTCTTTCCGCCGACGGAAGCAATCCAGGAAGTGCAGATCCATAAGAGCAATTTCACTGCCGATATCGGAAGCTATGGATATGCCCTGGTAAACGTTGTGACGCGCTCCGGCGGCGAGCACTATCACGGAGACGTTTACGAAATTTTCTCGAACGATGCCCTGAATGCGCGCAACTACTTCAACACTGTGAAGCCACCGCTGCGTGACAACAGCTTTGGCTACGATGTCGGCGGACGCATTTTCCCGCATGCGGACAACAACTTCAAAAAGGGACTCTTCTTTTTCTGGTCGGAAGCCTGGGACAAACGAATCGGGCCGGAACTTACTAGCTTCACCGCATCACCGCAAAGCACATTCACGGCAACCACGCCAGATGCTGCTCTACGCAGCGGCAACTTCCAGGAACTGTCGACGTCCATCATCAATCCTGCGACCGGAGAGCCGTTTCCGAACAACATCATTCCGTCAGGCAGCATCGACCCCAATGCGAGCATTCTGCTGAACACCTACTTCCCTTTGCCGAACCGTTCCGGCTCGACGAACTATTCCGTAAGCCCCAAGAGCCAGACAAACTGGCGCGAAGAGTTGATCCGCATCGACTCCGCGCTGGGCGAGCATGACAGCCTGATGGCTCGTTATGCTCACGACAGCTGGAGCCAGGATCAGGCAATCCTGAAGCCATCGAACCAGTCCTTCCCAACGATTGGAGGCTTCTTCGCCAAGCCAGGACAAAACCTCGTGCTGCAGTGGACGCACATTCTCACCGCGACTGCCCTCAATCAGGCCACTGTAGGCTTTTCGCGCAATGCAATCACGCAGACGCCCGACGCTACCGGTCAGCGCCCATCATCGTTGACCATTCCTTCGCTTTACAATGCGAATGGATTCAACCTGATTCCAACAATTACTCTCAGCGGCTATTCCTCAATCGGCGCACAGGGACTTACCAACAACACGAACAATGTCTACACCTGGCGTGATGACTTTACCAAGCAGCTGCAGACGCACACATTCAAAGCGGGACTCAATATCCTCCGCATACAGAAATTTGATCGCTATCCCTACGCTGGCCAGGCCGGGTCTTTCAGCTTCACCGGCAGTGCGACGGGCAATGCCGTAGCCGATTTCCTGCTAGGCGACGCGTACAGCTACGCTGAACAGAGTGCCGTACCGAATGACTACCTCTTCGCTAATATGTTCGAAGCCTATGTTCAGGACGATTGGAAAATTCTGCCTGATCTAACTCTGAATCTGGGCGTGCGCGACACAGTCTTTCAAGGAGCGCCGAACGGCTATGAAAAATACAACAACATCAGCGACTTCGTACCTTCGCTTTACAATTCCACCAAGGCTCCGCAGATCACCGCGTCCGGCGCGATTGTAGCCGGTACCGGCGATCCGCTGAATGGAATCATTACGCCAACCAATCAGAAAGGTCTCGATCTTCCACAGAGCCTGACGCCTGCACGCAACAACATTGGTCCCCGCATCGGCTTTGCCTGGGCGCCCTTCGGCTCGACGACGACCGCAATTCGAGGGGGATACGGCATCTTTTACCACTGGGACAATGACAACCACGAGAGCCTCAGCAGCAATCCGCCGTTCTCGCAATCGGCCACCATCTACAACACAACTCTGAGCGGATTCGTCTCTGGAACGCAGACAGCCTTCCCGCCCACAGTCGCCGCATTCGATACAAATAAGCTGTATCCGGCCGTCCAGCAATGGAGCCTGACGGTCGAGAAGCAACTTCCCTTCTCTACAGTCCTGGCCGTGAGCTATGTAGGAAACCAGGCAAAGCACCTCGACCAGGCCCCGAATATCAATCAGGCGCAGCCCAGCGTTGCCGTCGCCAGTGGCACGACGAATGTGAATACCGTGCGCCCTTATCTTGGATACGCGGCTATTAACTACGATGTTCGCTCAGCCTCCGCGAACTACAACGCGCTGCAGGCCGATGCCCACCGTCAATTCAAGCACGGGCTGCTCTTCGAGGCCTCTTATACCTATTCAAAGGCGCTGGGAGCGCAGGTGGGGCAGAGCCAGTTCATCAACGAAAATGGACCGACTGCGTATGATCGCCCGCAGATTCTAACTTTCAACTACGTTTACGATTTGCCCTTCTACCAACACGGGCATTCCCTTCCCGCAGTTCTTCTGGGCGGATGGGAAGCGAGCGGAGTGACGACGTTCCAGTCCGGGCTGCCGACCACGATCACCACCTCAACCGATCGCGCCGGTGTCGGCAATACCGGCCAGAGGCCCAACGTTGTCGGGCCCTATAAAATTCATCCCGGCAATATCAACGCATACTTCAATACAGCCGCATTCGCAATGCCAGCGCTTGGCACGTTCGGCAATGAGGGGTTGAATGTCATTCGCATGCCGGGGTTGAACAGCACGCAATTCAATCTCTCAAAGAAACAGACCTTCCATATATTTGCTGAAACACCAGTCACAGCCAAGTTCGAAGCTGAGTTCTTCAACCTCTTCAACCATCCGGCATTTAATGGAATAGGGACCACATATGGGAGTGCCGCATTTGGAACGATTAATTCTGCTCTCGATCCACGCAATATCAACTTCAAGTTAAAGTTTTCCTTCTGATATCAAGGACCGCACATAGGAGAAATGGAATGTCGCAACAAAATGGGCTCGATCAAAAGAATCAAACTGTGGAACAAACGGGCAAGGAGGCAACCAGGCGTGAGTTCCTGCAGGGATCACTCGCAGTAGCCGGCACATTGCTGGCATCGCAAGTCAGCCGCCCAACGGCCTCTGCTGAAGCGAAGCCAAAGCGGCCAAATTTGGTGTTCTTCTTTGGGGAAGGACAGCGCGCCGATGCTCTCTCGATCGCTGGAAATCCCATTTTAAAGACTCACAACCATGACAGGATTGGACGCGAGGGCATACGCTTCCGCAATGCATTCTGCACGAACGCTCTCTGCGCGCCTGCGCGCGCAACCACGCTCACTGGCATGTATTCACGCTCCACAGGAGCCTTGTCCAACGAGCATTTGAATACACCTTTGCCTACCGACATTCCCATCTTCACCGATCTTCTTCACGAAGCCGGCTATGAGGTCGCCATTCTTGGCAAGGTACACATCCGCAATGGTGTGGAAGACCGCTACTGGGACTATTATTTTGGCCACAACAATCCGGGCAACAATTACGCGAACCCGTTCTTCAAAGAAGGCCGAAAAGGCCAGGTTGGCCCCGAGAAGCAATACCACAACATCTATCCCGACGATCTGACCGTGGATCGCGCTCTGGCATGGCTCGAAGAAGATCGCGGCGACAAACCCTTCTGCCTGCTCGTTTGGTTCGTTGCGCCGCACGAGCCGTTTTTCCGGGCACGGCGTCATTTCGATCTTTACCGCGAAACCACAATTACGAAGCCTGCAACTTTTGACGATGACCTGAAAGGATATCCGGGAAAGCCAAAAAGTTTTGTCGATGCCGAGAACAAGATCGGAACCACCCCGACGCACGTTGCCTGTGGATCGCATGAAGGCATCGTGAAAGACTACTACTCCGGTCTTGTAGCGGTGGACGAAAACATCGGCCGCATCTTCAGCTATCTCGAAAAGAAAAATATTCTCGACGACACCGCCATCGTGCAAGGCTCGGATCATGGATATTTTCTTGGCGAATGGCGCCTCTTCGATAAGCGCCTCATGCACGAGCCATCGATCCGCGTGCCATTGATGATTCGCTATCCCAAGCGCATTCCCGCCGGAACAGTCCGCGACGAGATGGTTCTCGATACCGACCTGGCGCCAACTTTCCTCGATCTTGCCGGTGTGCCGATTCCAGAGCACATGCAGGGAAAAAGCGTTCTTCCTCTGGCAAAAGCTGCCGACCCGTCCTTCCGCCAGGAATGGTTTTACGAATATTTCGAGTGGCCGAATCCTGAAGGTGTTCGCCCCCACAACGGTATCCGCACCGAGCGCTACAAATTGATCCATTACGTAATGGAGCCGCAGGAGTTCGAGCTCTACGATCTTGCCAGCGACCCGGGAGAGACGCAGAACCTCTACGATCGGCCTGAATATCAAACGCTGCAACATGATTTATGGAATCGCCTGCAGAAACTGCAGGCAACAATTCCAGAAAGAAAAGTATCGGCGACTGCATAGAAACGGGAGTCAAAAATAGAAGGGAATGAGAGAAGTTACAGATTGAGCAATGAGCGGCACAATAAAGATATGGGCAAAGATTTCCCAGCTTCCTGCTGCGCACCTGCGGCTGCTCATGAAAGAGCAGCCGCAGCCTTATCAAGCCAGGCGTGGAGTCGTGAAGACAGCCATAGGGACGTGGCGGACTCCATGGTCTCGCTTCCCGGCGGCACGTTTCTCATGGGAACGGACTATCCCGGCGGTTTCCCCGGAGATGGCGAAGGACCTGTACGTGCCGTCTCCCTTTCGCCATTTCAAATCGATAAGTTTCCAGTCACCAATACGGACTTTGCTGCATTTGTACAGAACACCGGCTATCGCACGGAAGCGGAGCATTTCGGATGGTCGTTCGTCTTCTGGTCGCACATTCCCGAAGATCGATTCGACGAGTTAGTGGAAGATACGGTGGCTGCAGCCCCATGGTGGTGCAAAGTTCCCGGTTCATTCTGGAAGCAACCGGAAGGACCGGGGTCCAGCATTCACGAGAGGCTGACGCACCCTGTTGTCCACGTTTCATGGAATGACGCTGCAACTTACGCCGCATGGGCAAAGAAAGCACTACCCACAGAAGCGCAATGGGAATACGTTGCACGAGGCGGGCTGGAGCAAAAGCTCTACCCCTGGGGCGATGAGCTTACCCCGAATGGCGAGCACCGGTGCAACATCTGGCAGGGGCAATTTCCCGCACAGGATACGGCGGACGATGGATACGCAGGCACCTGCTCGGTAGATGCCTTTCCGCCCAATGGGTACGACCTCTACTCCGTCACTGGCAATGTGTGGGAGTGGTGCGCGGACTGGTTCCAATCTTCATTTTCTTCGGGCACAACGCTGAACGATCCGACCGGTCCTTCGGATGGACAAAGCAAAGTGATGAAAGGTGGATCATTTCTCTGCCATGCGTCATACTGCAACCGTTATCGCGTCGCAGCGCGAACCACCAACACGCCAGACAGTTCAGCATCCAATATCGGTTTCCGCTGCGTACGGCCATTCGCCTGATGGACAGAGCGAAAACCGTCAGCCTCTTGTCGATGCAAAGGAACGAAACCGTCCGGCCACCTTCTGCCAAATCAGCGAGCGCATCTCACTCGAACCAATGTGAGCCGAGCACGACCGCAGGCCTGTTAGTTTAAAACAAAGGATGGAAATGCATAAGGGAGTTTTCTGCGTAGCGTTCTTGATCGGTGCGACTCTGCTACCGAACACCGTCAGGTCTCAACAGATGATTCCTCTAGAGGATGCCGTTGCGGAGGCGGCAAGCCGCTCCACGCTCGCCGCACCCAATGGCGTGCCGTTTCATTTGCAAGCCAAGATATCGGACGAGACGACACACGATCCTCAGTATGCGGCCGTGGTCGAGGAGTGGTGGCAGTCGCCTACGGTGTGGCGGCGGGAATTCCACTCGCGGGCGTTCTCCCAGACGCTCATCGTCAATGGTGACAAGGTCGAGGAACAGGATGCAGGGCCGGTCTTCCCGGAGTTGCTCCGCAATCTCACAGTAGAGCTGGTCAACACCGTGCCCAGGCTTGATCAGCTGGCCGCATTGCACCAGAGTGTCACGAAGCCTGATGGCACGCCAGGTCAGATCCGGGCCGCCTGGGAGATTCCCGGAACGGATGGAATCACCACCAAGTCGATCGCCGCTTCCATTGCTATTTCGCGGGATACAGGGCTGATGGTGTATGGCGGCGACATCGATTGGGATGTCGCGCTACACGAATATGAAGACTTTCACGGGAAGCAGATAGCTCGGCGACTGACTGCGCAGAGCCAGGGAGGACCGCAGTTAACCGCGAAGGTCACGCTGCTGGAAAACCTGCCTGACTCGGATGAAAGACTGTTTCTCATCCATAAGTCGACCCCACTCAAGAAACAGCTTCGCGTGCTGGTTGTTCCGGAAATGAAGCTGCGGAAGTTGAGCCTTGAAACACCTGCTCCTCATTGGCCAGATCTCCCGTCTGGAGCGCGTAGGGGAGCCATGGTGATGAGGGTTGTCGTGGACCGCGAAGGCAACGTGCGGTCGGTTGACGATTTTTTCTCCGATAACCCCGGCTTACAGCAAGCAGCGCAGGAACAATTGCTGAAGTGGCATTTCCGTCCATATCTGGATCATGGCGCTCCGGTGCAGGTGATCTCAACGCTTACATTTTCATTCACACTGAGCTAATCAGATCTTGGGGTAAATACTCGAAGTCTTGAGATGTCCACCGCAGGCCGCGCGGATATCTGCTTTCGTACTCCAAACCTCTGCCGTGTGGAGGCAGAGATCTATCGCGTAATCGCTCCCAGAAGGAGTGCTCTGCAACGGTGCTTGCGCATGCTTGATCACGTTTTCATTCGGTTACTGCTCGTTGAGCGTGACGCTCGTGGTGTGTTGCAGTGCTCCGCTGGTCGCGGTAATCGTTAAGGGATAGCTCTTGGGGCTCTGGGCGAAACCGCCGCCGCCGCAACCGGACAGGAGCGTCGTGGCCATCCCTGCTAACAGCAGCAGGCACAGCCATGGCCCCGGCTTTCGGCCGCCCCGGCGCATGCGGCTGGCTCCGAACAGGGGCACCAGCAATAGTGCCAAGCTGGTTGTCGCTAGCCTGCTGCCGATCGAGGGAGCGATCGTCCATGCTGTGGTGGCAGTGGTCCGTACCGTCAGCGTGACTGTTTGTGCGCCTGCGTTTACCGACAGGCTGGCGGGAGAGAAGCTGGCGGTGGCGCCCGGCGGAAGACCGCTCACCGAGAAGGTCACCACAGCCGGATAGACGCCGGCCAGGGGTGCAAGCGCGAAGCCGTAACTCGCCACGCCGCCCGGAATGACGTTCTGCGACTGCACGCTCAAACCATTCAAGGTGAAGTCCGGAGTAGAGACCGTCACCGTGGCCGCTACCGCGGAGGTGCTCGCGCTAAAGTTGGGATCACCGCCATAGACGGCTGTGATCGAGTGCTGCCCAGAGAGCAAACCAGGTACCACCAGCTGAGCTGCGCTTCCGGTCAATTCAACAGGAGAACCCAGATGCGTTCCGTTATCGAAGAAGGTCACTGTGCCGGTCGGCGTACCGGAAACCGCGGGTGCCACTGTGGCCGTCAGGGTTATCGTCTGGGTCGGCGTAATCGAGGTCGAGGTCGCGCTCACGCTCGTCGATGTCGTTTGTTTCGCGACACCGAGACTGAAGGTCGCCGTCGCCATCGCGAGGTTGGCATCGGTCACCGTCACCGTGTAGGTCGTGGATGCACTCGCGACGCTGGGCGTGCCGCTGACTGTGCCTGTCGCGGAAGCCATGTGCAGACCCGTGGGCAGCGACGGAGAAACGCTGTAGGTCAGTGGCGCATCGCCGCCGGTGCCGGCCACCGGCGTGAACGCTGTTCCTGCTTCCAATACCGTCAGTGTCGTCGAGGCCACTCCTGTAGTCGCCGCCACCGCGCTGTCGACGGTCAGCCTAAAGGTTGCAGTCGCGGTCGCGCTATCGGCGTCGGTGACCTTGACCGTATAGGTGGTGGCAGGGCTGGTCATACTGGGGGTACCGCTGATGGTTCCCGTCGCCGGGGCTATGCTCAGCCCCGTGGGCAGCGTCGGCATGACACTATACGTGAGCGATCCGGTGCCGCCCGTGCCTGTCACCGGCGTGAATGTCGTCGCGACATGGTTCTGGGTCAGTACTGTGGAGGCCACCACCGGGGTCGCGACAACAACCGTATAGGTATATTGACCAGACCCGTTTCCGCCAGCCGTCGTCACCGTGACGTTAACCGTGCCGGCGGCTGTTCCGGACGGAGCGGTTGCCGTGATCTGTGTACCGCTATTCACCGTGAAGCTGGTCGCTGGGCTGGCGCCGAAGCTGACCGCCGTGGTGCCAGTGAAGTTGGCGCCGGTGATCGTCACTGAGGTCCCACCAGCAAGCGGTCCGCTGGCCGGTGAGATACTCGCCACCGTTGGCACTGCTAAGTAGGTGAAATCATCGGCAGCGATGGTCGCCGAGGTGCCGCCAGCCGTCGTCACCGTGACGTTGACTGGGCCGATGCCGTGAGTGGGAGCGATGGCTGTCATCTGCGTCCCGCTGTTTACCGTGAAGCTAGTCGCCGCGCTGGCGCCGAAGTTGACCGCCGTCGTCCCAGTGAAGTTGGCGCCAGTGATCGTCACCAACGTGCCACCAGCGACTGGGCCACTGGCCGGAGAGATGCTCGCCACCGTCGGTGCCGCAACTGCGGTGCCGCGTAGATTGATCGTCTGGATAACGCTTGTCGCATTAAGGTTGTTATCCGTGAGCACCACAGAGCCTGCGACGGTGCCATTCGCAGGCGAAACAGGCTCAAACTCCACGCTCAGGTTGCAGCTTGCGCCCGCGACCAGCGAGAAGCTGGCCGTGCAGTCCGGGGGCGTTCCGCTGCCTGCGGACTGTATGAAGTTCGCTGCCACGCTCAGACCCGGCGTCACGGACGTCAACGGCTCATTGCCATCGTTCATAATCGTTACCGAGAGCACTCCATCCGTCGTATCGGTCGAGCCATCGTTCGTCGCCGTCATAAACGTCAGCGTCGGCGCATCCGCGTAGTCGATCTCCTTCACCGCCCTGTCGTTAGAATCAGCGACGAAGACGTTCCCGCTCTTGTCCGCCGCTATACCTTCGGGCTGGCTGAAGCCGCTGCCCAGCACGTTGATCGTGGGGTTACTTGCCGGAATGCTGCCACTGACCGCCACGATCTCCTTCACCGCATTGTTTTCCGTATCGGCGACGAAGACGTTGCCGCTGCCATCCACCGCCACGCCAGTGGGTCCGCTGAAGCCGCTGCCCAGCACGGTGGTGGTCCCGCTGAAGGATGCCGTTGTCTGCGCCTGCATCTTCGCGGGTACCGGCCAGCCAAGGCAAAGGGCCGCCGCAAGGCCACAACAAACAGATAAACGCCAACCGCGCTTGTTGATATTGATATCCAAAGAACCAGAACAAGAAGCAACCGGACGCAGAACGTACATGACCATCAGCCTTGGGAAAGAATGTGGGGGTCCCTGGGGGGATCGAAGAGACGCAGCCATCGCAAGGCCGGCATTGCACCATGCGACAGAGGACAGAGAACGTGCAAACCCTAAATCAGGCCGAAACTTTCGGAGTGAAACACGAAAGCAGGCTGAAGGGGCACAATTCAACACCACAACGGCCATAAGGAAAAGCACGAATTACGGCAAAAATAAGCTACAGAGTATGGAGTTCGCTAACACCTTAGTTGTCTTATTGCACACACAGATCCTCACAGCCGTCTGCGTCTTGGACTGCCGCCCCACGACTCCCGGAAGGCAGACTGGATTTGCGGCAGCAAGTGAAACCTGATGTGTCGATAAGAAATGAGAAGAAGTGGCACGGCTACCGGGAGAACGCACAACGGCAGAAAAGTTCACGAACAAGGCTCCAAGACAAAATCGAACAAAGAAAGGTCAAAAGAAAGGTCTACGGATAAACCTGCAGCTTGGCTAGCCTGCCGTATCCAGGTATGGTCTCACTCTGCCTCCTACTATCGAAAACGACTCGATGGCGACTCGCCCAAGAGGGAAGCAGAAGAACTGGAAGAGAATAGCATTTTCGTGCAGCCTTATGCCTTCCTTATCCCTTTTAGTCAAAGCCAAGATGAGGTTGCCTGAGGTCTTTTTCGGACATGAAAAATTCCGCTCGTCTGCAGCGCCTTTCTGCCCCCCCCCCCGCGTTCTTCACACAACCTCTACCGTCTTCTTTCCGCTTCGAACTGTCTTATAACGAACGCCAGCTAGCTCCGATACAGCCACCAATTTGCTCGGATCACGCGATCGCAACATCTCGCACGCACCTTCTGTGGGCGTTGCGGTCGTTCCAGCAGAGACCCGGAAACAACCGGCGAGCCGGATGCGCCAGCTCCCAATCCTTACCGTCCTTGAGCGAGGTAAAGAACATCAGAGGTGGTCCGTTGTGGTCCCTTGCGTCGTATAGATATGGCGACTTCGACATCACGAACACCATATTGCTGTCGAACGCCACCTTAAGGGCCGACCCGATCTCCGCCTCCAGATCGCTCTTTCCTTCGTCTACATGGGCATCCTCATCGAGAGGTATCCTTTCGCCGTCGCTGCTCACTTGCTTTCATGATTTCGCTCATGTCTCCCGCTGGTCGTATCTCCCACAACGTCCCGTACTTCAGGGCCGGATGTTGCGACATGAGCTGCACAGCATGATTCATGTCCCGCGCCTCAAGCACGCCAAGGCCGCCGAGCTGCTCCTTGGTTTCCGCATAGGGACCGTCGGTCGTCGCGACTTTGCCGTTCTCCCAAGACAGGGTCAAGGCGGTTTCCGCAGGCTGAAGAGCCTCTCCTCCGAACGAATGCCCGTTGGCGCGAAGATGTTCGTCGTATTCAAAGCATGCATCGAACATGGCGTTTCGCTCGCTCTCAGGCATGCCATCGAATTTGCCTTTGTCGTAGTAGCCCAAACAGATATATTTCATGGTTCTTCTCCTCCTGCATCTCTTCTGGGTGGGAAGCCAGCGGCACGGCGGCCGCAAATGTTGCCGTCACTGTTTCAAGTAACGAAGCACAACACATCCTGATTTAAAAATCTTTGACTCAACAAGTTTTAATTGCAATTTCGCCGGCAGGTTGACACCTTCCAACAAGCGTCTTCCTTCTCCTGCAATGATTGGCCCAACGACAAAACGATATTCATCCACCAGACCAAGCTCTATCAGTTGTGAAGGAATATCTACACCACCGACCAAAATGTTTTTGCCCTGTTCCTGTTTCAATCTCAGTATTTCGTCGCGAAGGTTCGTGCGAACAATTCTCGTATTTTTGTCTTCAGCGCTGTCTAACGTTCGTGAAAAAACAACTTTGTGGGTGGAGACGAATGCCCGGGCAAATTCGATATCTGCTTTTGTCTCAGACGGGTTTTTGAGGACATCAGGCCAATAGGGAACCATCAATTGATAGGTTTTACGCCCAAAGACCTGCAGGTCAACCTCTCGCACGAGGTGCGTAAAATATTCAAGTAGTTCGTCATCGGCAACTTGCGGAGTGTGGTCGACGCAGCCATCCAGGGTAATGTTGATTGCGTAGATTAGATTTCTCATTCGATTGTCCTGACCTCCTCTTGTGTACCAGTGCTTATGAGAGTTTGAGTCCGGGCGGATCGTTCATCTTACAGTCGTCGCGGACAGAAAAATGGACAGCATAGGCGAGCCATTTTTAATTTAGAAGGAGCCGGTCCTCAAAGGCCCGCTGGGCCTGTAGGTGCTGATGATGACGCCCGAGGGTACAGCCTTCGTGCTGACGAGCGCGAGTTCGCGTGGCGGGGTTCCATCCGAAAAGAAACGTTTGCCCTGGCCTAACAGAACCGGAAAGACAAGCAGCAAGACCTCATCCGCAAGCCCGTGTTCGAGCAGGACCGGTGTCAGCGTCGAGCTGCCCCAGACGATCAGGTCCGGGCCGTTCTTCGCCTTGATGCGGCGAACGCCCTCAACGATGTCTGCTCCAAGGTTCTCGACCGGCCCCCATGCAAGACTGTCCGGCCTGTGGGTCGCGATGTATTTCGTCGCCGCGTTGATACTGTCCGCCATCGGACTGCTCGGGGCTTTCGGCCAATAGCCGCTCCAGATATCGTAAGTTCGGCGGCCCAGCAGCAGATCGTAAGCCTCGCCGTGCGCCGCGACGATGGCCTCTCCCACAGCAGGGTCGGAATGCGGCACTCCCCATCCACCGTAGGGATAATCGCCGTCTCTATCTTCTTCCGGCCCGCCGGGAGCCTGGACCACGCCGTCCAGCGAGATATGTTCGATAATTTTGAGCTTTCTCATGGTGTCTCCTTTTCAGACTTGTTCCGGAGCCGGGTAGAAAAGAAGTTCGCGCACCTCGCCGGGCACATCGCAGGAGATGGCCGCCTTCTTCGCCCATGCAAGTGCCTCATCCAGATCGGCGGCTTCCAGTATCCAGAATCCGCCCATGTGCTCCTTGGTCTCGATGTACGGCCCGTCGGTGACAGCCACCGTGCCGTCGGACTGCTTCTGCACCGTCTTGGCATTGGCGGCCGGGGAAATGCCGCAAGCGAACTTCCTGGCGCCGGCAGCAATCAATTCGCGGTTGAGCGCGTGGATCTCTTCCATCATCGCTTCGGTTACGGTGGACGGGTCGAAGTCGTCGGGGATGTAGTTGCAAACTAAATACTGTGGCATGACTTTTTCTCCTTGGGTTTCCTGTGGCTTGTTTCCGATGACTCGTTTCCTGTTCACTCACAGAACCGTTGCTCATCGTTCTTTTGTCCTATAGTCGTCGGGGAGAGGGAAAATCGACAGCCGCTCCATTTTTATTTCAGCTTTTTATTTCAACTGCCGAATCCGTTCCTGCAGGAATTGCCGCTCCGGTTCCTGTTGGGTCAGCGCCAGAGCTCTCTCATAAGAGGACCGAGCCTCGGCTGTTCTGCCGAGCCTGCGGTACATATCGGCACGGGCTGAATGCGCCAGGTAATAATTTGCCAGTTCGCCATGTTCCAGCACGGCGTCAATATGCGTCAGACCGGCCTCTGGACCATCGCACATTGCAATGGCCACGGCACGATTCAGTTGTACAACCGGCGAAGGCTGAATTCGTATCAATTGGTTGTAAAGCGCAACAATCTGCCGCCAGTCGGTCACAGCGGCCGACTCCGCCTCTGCATGAACGGCTACAATCGCAGCCTGCAGTGTGTAGGGGCCGAAGCTGTGGGACTTCAGGGCTCGCTCCAGCAAGGCCACTCCCTCCGCGATCTGCTCTTTGTTCCAGAGCGTGCGGTCTTGATTCTCGAGCAAAATCAGCTCTCCTGTGGGAGAGGTTCTCGCGCCCCGACGGGATTCGTGGAGCAACATCAGGGAGAGCAGCCCCATTATTTCCGACTTTGGGACCTCCGGCTCCGGCTGGAGTTCGATCAGCAAGCGGCCCAGTCGAATCGCCTCGGCGGTTAACTCGGCCCGCGTTACCTCCGCTCCCGCCGCCGCCGAATACCCCTCGTTGAAGACGAGATAGATGACCTGAAGCACCGCGGCCAGCCGCTCAGGCAATTCCTGCGGCGACGGCACCTGATACGGAATCTGTGCGTCCCGAATCTTTGCCTTTGCGCGCACAATGCGCTGCGCCAGCGTACTCGGAGTGGTGAGGAAGGCCTTCGCTATCTCCTCGGTTGTCAGCCCGCACACCTCGCGCAAGGTGAGCGCAACGTGCGCTTCCGGCGGCAGAGATGGATGACAGCAGGTAAAAATCAGGCGCAGCCGGTCGTCCTCAAGGCTCTCCTCTTCTCGGGACCCTTCCGTCGAACTCCAGTGCGCTTCGAGATGGCGCGCGAGCTCGTCTTGAGACGCGTCAAACCGTGCCCGTCGACGCAGAGTATCAATGGCTTTGAATCGGGCCGTCGAAATCAACCACGGTCGCGGGTTGCCGGGTACTCCACTCCTCGGCCACAGGCTCAGCGCAGCCGCGAAGGCTTCGTGCATCGCCTCCTCGGCAAGATCAAAATCACCGAGCAAGCGGATCAGGGTTGCCAGGATTCGTCCCGAATCCACGCGATAAAGGGAGTCGAGCAATTCGCGTATCGGCTCGGTGGAATGCTCGGGCATGACGACGACCTTAGCAAAACCAGCTACTCCGAATCAATTTGGCAAACGGGATCAGCCCCCCGGTTGAGGTGATCGAACCTTACCGGCACGGATGACCGCAGTGGTTGGCTAGGCCCTGGGAATTTTGTCAATCAAGTCCATGACGTCATCGAAAGCGACAACGGTGTCAGCATTTGCCATAAATCCTGCACGAAGCTCCCGTTCCATTCCTTCACCAGCACGGGCAGAGAATATGTTGGCAGCAATCAGACTCGCTTTCACGTCGCTCCATTTTTGCGGGTAACGGGACGTAGAGTTCCGAGAAAACCTTCCATTGTGATCCGCAGCATCGAGTGAGCTGCTATCTCTGGCGTTGACATCAGAAACTACGATGGTGACCTCATCATTCTTATGAGGGAAAATTTGGAGCAGCGTCATGTAAATCCTCGCATTCTGCATCATGGGGTTAGTTCTCGTTGCAGTCTGCACAGTGCACAACGTGCCAGTGCAAGGCAGTCAATGCTGAATCAACACGCGCTTTGGCATCCGGCAGGGACGCTGTATGTATCTGCTTCACCACATCCGCAGATTCATCCAGGAAGCGATAGGCGTACAGATTTCCTGTGTGGCAGAAATGGATTGCGCCATGAAGCAGGATTGGATCGTTGAGTTCCATGTGCTCCATGCTCCTCGATCCACTCACCCGTCGTAAACCTATCTTTCGATAGGGTTACGACTGCATAACGTTAGTAATCCGCCAGTTTGTTGGCATCAAACACAGCTGGCCTTGCGTGACCACGCCTCGAAATCAAAAGACAGTCTGCCTCTAAAAATTTCGGCTGGCAGGTAGCGCCGTTTCTCGTGGCAGAGTGGACACGTCGCGATGATCCAGGTGTCTGGCATCGTTTGAACGGGTGCGGCAATGTTCTCCTTACAGCGTTTGCAGGTGATTACGAAGTTATGCAGGCGGGCTGGTGGTCCGTGGAATGAGGAAGCCATGATGAGAACAGTATATAGCGAATAAAAGGCGAATATGCCACGATCATGGCCACGATAAAAGCCAGACGCTACTACCCAACGTATCATCAATCAAGTTATTGATTATAAGAGGTTTGATGCGGAGGGTGGCAGATTGGGCAAAACTGTTTAGCTAAGTGTAAGCCACACCTGGCTCATACAATCAGAACCCGACAGAGAGATGTGTTTTGCGAAAAATACTGAGACCCTCGGAAGCCTCGTGACGGTTATCTTCGAGGCTTCAGAGGCTCATCGGCTCAACTCCCAAAACAGCCATCCGATCATGCCCATGCTGGCTTCAACAACAAGCGCCCAGAAGAGGCCGGTGAAGAGTCGCGGCTGGAGAAGTGCCAAGCGTTCGTTGCCTTCACGAGGCAGAGTTTCCCAAAGATCACGGTTGCGATATACGGAGCCAATAGGATAAGCGGTGTTGCTCATTGGTCATGCCTTTCCGGGTCGGACGGTCATACCCTTGTGCGACGTAACTTATCCAGCGCCGATGAACCTGACGCTCTCTTCCGAGAGGCGTTTTCACTGTCGGCGCCGGAAATCACAAAGGGGACCAATGCAAGCAACATTGGGAATTGCATCGCCATGAAGAAGGACCAGGGGGAGGCGCTGTCCTCTTTGGAATTCGTTCATCAACACTATGGAGCAACGATAGGAGGATGCGCATCCCGAGATAGGCTGTTTTTTCCCTCACCATTCCAAGCAGTAAATCGATACTTCGTTTGAGGTAGTGGCTTTGGACCGGTGGACGGCATGGGCCGCAGCGGGCGCACGAGCTGGATCAGCAGCAAGTTACTGATTATATTAAGCTTGTATTGATCAAAGATGAGTTACATTTTTAGCTGGTGCCGAAGAAGGGATTCTATTAGGAAAGTATATTAGGGCATTAAATAAAACGATTTATCAATAACTATGGTGCAGGGTACAAGTTGCAATTTAGAGTACAAGCAGCTAGCCATGCGCCTACGACCTGTCGCAACATAGAGTTTGCCGACCAGTTTAATCTGGACCATTGAGCATGCACTTTACTCATCCAACGCCTCTAGATGGCTTGAGACATGATGGGGATATTCAAACTGCCGACAACTCCGGCTCGTTCCGCTTTGATGTCATGCATCCGCTCCAAGGACACGAAGCCCGAGATGCACGTTAGGAGATTGCTGCACTCTCTTGGATTCCGGTACCGGCTCCATGTGCGCAGTCTTCCCGGGTGCCCTGATATCGTTTTGCCGAAGCTGCGGACTGTGATCCAAGTGCAGGGTTGTTTCTGGCATGGCCACTCCTGCCGGGACGGAAGAGTCCCGCAGACAAATACGGAATACTGGACTCCGAAGCTACTCCGCAATCGTCAGCGGGATAGGTCCAATGAACGCAAACTACGTCGTCTCGGCTGGTCTGTTCACACGTTTTGGGAGTGCCGTGTGAACTCCACCAGCGATACCTCGCTCAAGGATCATCTATTGCGCATACTGAATCAAGCCTCAAACAACTCATCACAGAAATGGCGAGCAAAGAAGAAGAGCCACTCCAATTGACTTCGCTGTAAGAGGCTTACGTTGAACTCTTGCGGTACAGACTTGAGAGAGATGATTTGAGGTAGATCGGCAATCGTGAAACGGTGGTCTGTTGGTTGTGTGTCGCTTGGGGTTATGCAAGCACGGATGACAGCCGAAGCCATTTCTACGAATGCTCTAGTGCTGCCTCCAAAGTAGTTCCACAAATCGATTCCGATTCGTATGGTGACAGCCACGTTGATTCCATCCTTCTCAAACTCAAGACCCCACACACCACGCGGTGCAACGACCAATCTTCCACCTTGGAGTTTCTGCTCGATATTTCGGAGAATGTGCCAGTCTTTTTTGTTTGATTGCTTAGGCGTGCCATAGAGAACGCCATAAGTGAAGTCAATCTTATGGACGCCAGCATGGGCAGCCCACTCCACATAGTTCGCTAGGACGGCATCAGCCAGATTCTCGCTCATCTCATCGTTCAAACAGCGCGGGCCACTCTTCAAAGTGGCAAGGCACAGCGTGTCGCCCTTTTTCGCTCTACCATCGAGTGCGGAATTTGCAGTGTGCATTTCGCTGGGTACCGTCTCCCATCCGAATACAGGAAGAACAACTGCTTCCACCATTCGCCCCGCTGAAGTCTCCATTGATGAGAAGACCTTGGCCGGGAGAATATCATCTTCGATATCTCCGATGTGCCGATAGTCTTTCTTCATACTGCGGAACATCAGCACAAATGGGTTTGTATTGAACTTCGAGAAAATGGCGTCCTCAGTAGGCAGACTGTCAACGTGAGCCCTGATCCGTGTGCGAAAATCCACTTCCATTTTCAGAACACGTTGTGTCGCTTCCCGGTCAGAATCGATGGCAGCGAGATCGTTCAGAAGTTGCCTCTTGCGTAGTATGGTGGGAGTTGCTCTGGGCAAGCCCTCGTGCCTAGGCATTCAAAGAATCCGTTCCTTTCGCCAACTTGTGGTTTTTCATGAGCCCTGATTTACGCTTCGTTTTTGGAGCCGCATATTGGGCACCTTCGTTGTCCTTACCCTGTTCCCAAACGAACGTCTCCCCATCCTTGTACCATTGCCTTGTTCTCACGTGAGACTGTACGTAAACGACACGGTACGGCTGTCTCGCATTATTGGCCTTTGGGTGGTTATCCTCGTGGGACAAGTTGTCGAGCGACTCGGCGATAACCTGACCAGCAATCGCGCCAAGTCGCACTGGGACAGCGTTCCCAACTTGTGCGTACTGTTCCGATGTCGTTCCGCAAAACTCCCAAGAATCTGGAAACTCCTGAATCCGTGCATACTCTTGGATTGAGAGTGCCCGTGTCAGTGTGGGATGGCACAAAGAAGTGCTCGCGTGATTAGGCATGGTCACCAATGTCGGGCACGGAAGATCAAAGCTGAGTCTTCGCCACCATCCAGACCTACCGCCCTTTGCGTACCATGCTGAACCCATCGATTCCTGCTGAAGCTCAATTGGAAGACTCCTCCAATTGGAGCCGGGTGGAACCAACGAAAGGAAGCCCTTCTTTCGCGGGCTGAAATCCAACACTATTGGGTGGGATTCTTCAAGGTCTCCGATAGCGTCCCCCAGCGTCTTCCACGGCTGTAGCTTTACATGGGGTGGATCGAACAGAGTTCTAGGGGCATCGTCCAAACTGTTCGGGTTTCCATGAGTTGGGTCTGGAAAGTCAATCGACTCATTGAATCTGTTGCCGATGAAAAGTGCGCGTTCACGCAATTGTGGAGCGCCATAGTTCACGGCGTTCACTTCAAAGCAGTCCATGTGATACCGGTTGCCGGGAATCTTTTGGAGGTCGTCCGCAAATTGGCGAATTACAGAGCCAGGTTGTTCATCTGGTTCAAGAGGAGGACCGCCGTTTTCTGGACGCTCTGCGATTGCTCTATGCTTTACAGCAGCCGATAAAAGCCCTCTCACATTCTCCATGAGGAAGAAGCGAGGTCGAATCGCTTCGATAAATCTTAGGAACTGCCAAAGAAGCGTGCCCCTTGGGTCTTGTATTGTCCCTCGCTTGCCCGCTGTGCTGAACGACTGGCACGGAGGGCCACCCACCAAAAGATCGAGTTCCCCCGGACGGATTCCAACGCTGTCCAATACTTCGCCGGGATCCAATACCGAAATGTCCCCTTCAAAGACCTTGACGTGTTTACCGATCCGCCCCGCTCGTCGATTGTGGCGAATGGTTTCGCAGAACACGCGCTCTTTCTCGACGCAAGCCAAGAGGCGATACCTGCCAGTCTGTGCAAGGCCAGTGTCGAGTCCCATTCCGCCAGAAAACAGGGAAATAACCTTATATTCGCTACGCTTTGCCATCTGTATGTTTGACTGTACCGATTCTACGGCTATAGGGCGCTTCGGAGCACCGGAATCACTCAGTTTACTCAGCGGCACCACCCATGATTGCAACTTGAGGTGGTCTAAGCTGTCTTAAGCACTCGCGACACCTGCACAGCCGTCCACTCGCCACCGCGTGCAGTCGGAACCTTGCGCTCATTCAATCCAGCCGCGATATCCCGAAGCGAGACCGCGCCCGAAGTCTTAACGTCTGCGATGCTGTGCAGCACATCAGCTGCGAATGTCGCAGCGACTTCCTTGCGTGTAGAAATGCTGGACTCTAATGCCCGTTTGCGCGTCTCGGCATCAATCTCCCATCTGTAGCCGCCCAGAACGACGCCACGAGCCTTAGCTGCCGCTAGAGCAGCAACTGTGCGGGCCGATATTGCCTTGCCCTCGCGTTCCGCCATCACCGCGTATATGTGCAGCATGGTGACATCAGCATCAGGCATATCGCAGCAGACCACCTTGACGCCGGACTCCAGAAGCGTAGCGACAAACGCAACGTTACGCGCCAGACGGTCAAGTTTCGCTACTACCAGAGTAGCTTTGTGCATACGGCAAAGTCTCAACGCCTCAGCCAGCTTTGGACGTGCGCCATTCTTGCCGGATTCAACCTCGACAACCTCAGCAACCAGCGTCCACGCCCCACCATTGAGGTAGCCAGCGACCGCCGTTTGTTGCGCCTCAAGTCCAAGGCCGCTCTTGCCCTGCTTCTGTGTGCTCACTCTTAGGTAGCTAATGAATTTGCCGTTCGCCATGCTTGCAACCCGCCGTTACGCCAACTACGACGTTCGATGTAATAAATGTAACAAAAACCTGAACGCGAAACAAGCCACACCCTAAGTGCGATTCTGTGTGCGACCTTGGCATCCCCTAAATCTGTAAAAGAACCTTGACACTTTGTAGCCACTCATGAGACACTAGTATTGGTTGGAATAGGCGAGTTTTCAGGCCGTCTCCCCATTTGAACCAAAACGTAGGTGCCAACGTCACGCGCACATTCTTGTCAATGTACCGATGCTAAGAGTTCGGTATGCGCACGGCTAGCGATATAGCCAACCCCAGCAACCTAAGCTATTCCGATGAGGCAGCGTCACGCGTGCACCTGTCTTCATTTGTCGCCAGCACGCACAAGGAGAGTCCTTCAGATATGAGATCCACTATCAATACTGATGACGACCGCTATCGCGTGGCAGACATGTCACCCCGCGTGCGTCGGCATTGCAACATTCGCGCAGCACAACGCATGCAGGAACTGGAGCGTGCATACTTCGCACGCCTACGCTTCCTGAAAGCCACACAGCGTCAGCAGGTGACCTGCTGATGCCATACGCAGTCCGCAAACCGTGCCCATGGAAGCATGGCCCACGCCCGTGCTCACGTCTGATTGACTCGCATGAGAAGTATTGTGCAGAGCATCGCAAAGCGGATGACAAGCTACGCCCGAACTCGACCGACCGTGGTTACGGACACAAGTGGCGTAAGCTACGCCTGAGAATCTTGGATCGTGACGGCTCAATTTGCCAGCATTGCGTGAAAGAGACCCCGTCGATCTACACGCCAGCATCGCATGTCGATCACCGCATCCCCACGCAAGGACCAGACGACCCGAACCACTGGGACGAATCGAACCTGCAAAGCTTGTGTGCGAAACATCACATGGAAAAGACGGCAACCCAGGATGGTGGATTCGGTAATCCGAAGCAAGCACCTCAGCCACTGAGCAAGCCTGTAGCGAATCGCATCTACACATCGGCAGACTTCCTGCGCGAACGTGCGGAGATGAATCGCAAGGCCAAAGCCGAAGAAGAAACGGAGGCGAAGTAGTGAGCAATTCAAAACATCCGCTGTACAACACGTGGAAGCAATTCCGTGCACGTTGCAACAACCCCAACAACCCCGACTATGCAAGCTATGGCGGGCGTGGCATCACAGTTGCGCCTGAATGGAATGACTTCGAGACCTTCAAAGCATGGGCGGAAGTGAACCTCCGCAAGCAAGGTGAAACGCTACATCGTATCGACAACGACGGCCCATACTCACCTGATAATTGCAGGTGGGCACCGTGGTCTGTGCAGATGCGTGCACGCCGACGCAGCAAGCCATCCGAGATCGAAGAGACTATCCGCCATGCACAAGAGGCAGCCGCAGCGCAGCGTTCAAGTATTGTCCCAGCACCAGCGACAGCGCCGCGCCGCACGCAGTCACGACAGAATGAGTCAACACACTACACCGTGGCGATTCGTGAGGAGATGGACAGCAACAGCGAGCGCCTGAACGGCATGAACGCGAAGCAATTCACTCATCACCTGAAGGAGTGCAAAGTAGACTACCTGCACAACGTCAGAAGCTTCTGCCAGTGGACAGTGAACGGTGACGATAAAGGACGCAACGCTGTTCAGCTTTCACCAACAGACGTTCGCCTGATTGAAGAGCACAGCAAGGGAGCAGTCGCACGTCTGACAGACTTTGAGGAATCACTTGCAAACCTCATTGACTACTGTCAACAGCAAGGACGCAGCGGTAATATGGCCTACTCAATGCGTGCCATGATGCTGAGTCTCGACCTGTTCAGGTTCAACCTGAAAGAGCGCGAGATCTGTTGGCGTCACGATGCAGACAGTAACCGCAAAACATACATCCTCGACAACATCGGCAAGCTGAACGCATTCACGGCAGCATTTATGGGCTTCGCAGACGCAGACCTGTCCAAACACGTCACCCGTGTTGAGCAGTTGTTAGCCACGCTGAACGCATCGCAGACAATTTGGTTGTGGATGCTGCAGCAAGCCCGCAAGGGTGAGTTTGTAGACGAAAGCGCAATGGACTGGATTGTGCGCGGTGGATACATCACCGATTCCCAGCACTTCATGATCTTGCAACTCCAACGGAAGAGCCGCGACAATCGCATCAAGGCAAAGCGCGCACGTGAGGACGCGGACGCAGCCAAGCGCAAAGCACTCGCAGCGGTGCGGACAACAGCAACAGAGGCGACGGCAACCGTCAACTAAAAATCTTCGTGAACTGGCCTGTCAGCACCGTCTGGCAGGTCATTTTTGGTGTCAGACTCTCCCATAGCTTTTCTAGGGGAAGCATTGCGCAGCCCCGCATTTTATATGTGGTGTCGCATCTGTTACCCACACCACCTAACACCACCGACACCAACACCAAACCCAGCGAGCGCCGCAGGCCAGCTTTGGACCCGTGGCAGCATCCACTGGACAGCTAGAATGTCGTGCGCAGGGAGCCGTCGGCGACCGAGCAGCGCCAGCCATACCAAGAGACCAAAGTTGAATCCAAAGTTGAATCGTCATGGAGGCCATACCTGATGTCTTCTCTTGGTAACTCGTGGGCGAAGCCGGATCTTACCAACCCTGTTACATCTCGGTGCGAACTCTGCATATTCTTACGCAACCATCAAAGGGGGTAGGCACCTAGATAACGGGCGACTTCAAACCTCCTCCACCATGTCGGAGACTTTGGCGCGCCTCGCCACAACAGAACTTTCACCCTTAGTCTGTCTAGGTATACAGCGGCTAAGCCATCAAGGGGCGCCGAATGACACCCTAATCCCAAGCTGGGCAGCCAAACGCCCCCGGTCAACCCCGACGCACTGTGGGGCAATTCTGAGGGATTACGGTCTATCAGAAAACAGAATCAATCAGCCCTTGGACAGTAGGAGCCTCAGCAGGTCTTAAATAACGAGTCACGCTCCCCAAGTCGGACCATCCGCCCATGGCCTGCAGTGTCCTCAGATCAAGCCCCGCATGTAGCAACGACACGGCCCACGTTCGACGAAATTTGTGCAGATTAGCGTCAGCGACCCCGGCCCGTTTGGCAGCCGCTTTGACCTTGCGCAGTAGATGAAAGTTTGACCTCGCGTTATCCGGCCCGATGCCAAGCACCAGCGACCCCGGCCTATCCTTGCGCCACGTATTCAGCACCTCCACCAGTGACGCAGGAATGCCGACCATGCGCGCCTCAGCATCTTTGACCTTGAATCCCATAGCAGGCTTACCACGAACGTGCAGCGACCGCGCCCGTCCCTGCAGGTCAAGGTCCGACCATTCGAGGAATTGCGCCTCACGTTCACGAAGCCCGGTACAGCGAAGCAGTTCAATCAACACCAGCGTGTATGCGTCCGAGCATTTCAGCATCCGCTCAATCTCACCGTCTCGGTACACAGTCGGCACCGTCTTTTCAAACCTGGGTTGCTCACCCGGCGACAGTTTCAAGTCACCCCGGCCCGATGCCCTGAGCCATGCTCTGACGCGCACGTACTTGTTGAAGACCGTTCGCTCTGACTGGCCTTTGTCTCTCAGCCGTTCACAAAATGTAATCAAGTGAGTCTTGTTAATTCCGGCCATTCGTCGCACCGAAGGAAACAATTCTTTCCACTCGCCGAGTACAACCCTTGAATCTCTGGCAGCTTCAACACGGCCCGCACTCTTGCGACCGCGAATGTAAGCGTCTATGGCCCCGGCGACGGTGTGAACGTCTCGCACGTCCTCAGCCTTACCAAGCCGTCTAACAGCCTGCGTGCGCGCCTCCTGTAGTGCATGGGCAGCGTTCGCCATGTCCTTGACTGGCGTGTACTTCCTTCGCCCGTTCAAGCGTTCACGAATGACTAGACGGCCTGTAGGATGGGCAGCCCGCGCCTCTGGCGTGTCGTGTAAGTATCGCCAGTCATCCGGCCCAACGCGGCAAAGCCACATGAGTACGACAGAGTCAGCAACACGCGCCTTCGTCTTTACCTTATCGAGATACCGCTGTTCGAAAGTTTCACTGAGAGATCGTAGCGTCTTAGGATCAAGTTTGGATAAATCGATCATGGGCAGCACTAGTGAAAGCGTACAAGCGCATTTCTAAAGGTACAAGCCCTCAGAAGCCCGCATAAACACTAGCTTTT